>WRJY01000242.1 GCA_009778355.1 Desulfovibrionaceae bacterium
GCGGGCAGTAGCCCGCTGCGTTCTCGCGCCTTGCCTGGCACGCCGATCACGGCACTGGCGGATGCATCCAACTGCCGTTTTTAGGATGATTGGTTCCATCTGTCAATCCGCGTCCATTGTTTGCCAGGGTATCGCTCGGCGGGCAGTCATTTTGCTCCGCTTGCTCCGCGCAGCCGCCCAAAGCGAAGCGCCGCCAAGGTACATACCCGGGCGGCGCGTCTGAATAAAAATGCTGCCGAAGCGGCCTGAAACGAAGGAGGAGGAGGGAGGGAGGAGGAAGTGCGTTTCAGGGTTTCAATTGACTCGATGAGTCAGTAGGCTCGGCAGCGTCAAGTCACAGGAATCAATCAACCAGTGAATGATAGGAGATAAGAGTGCCGAACTGCAAGGAAAGTTTCCTCCGCAAGGGCTATTTCATGGTAAAAAACTGTAAATTTCCCCCGCGCGAAGCGGAAAAAGGCGCGTTGGCGGCTCAGGGGGGATCGCTGCGCCATGCCAGCAGCCGCGCCGTATTGCAGCGCCAGGTTGCCGCCCAGGGCAGCCATCCGCCCGCCGCCGGGCATGGCCAGCGCGCACGCCGGCCCCGATCTGCTCGTCGGTGATCCTCGTCGTCATCGGCCTGTTTCTGTTTCCGGTACTGGGCGTGCTGAACCTGATTTTCTGCATCATCGGCGGCGTCAAGGCCAGTAGCGGCGAAGCCTTCCGCTGCCCGTTCGCGTTGCGCCTGATCAAGTAAGCGCGGGAACTTACTCATGACCGGGATCGTCGCGCGCGATTTGCAGCAGGTGCTCGACCTCGGCTGAGTGGCGGCGCAGATTGGCCATGTGCCAAAGCTGGATCGCCAGCATGACCAGCATCACCACGGCGCCGAACAGCGCAATGGCGCCGAACGCCGGCAGCCCGAAGCCGGTGGCGGCGCTGTACAGCGCCCCCAGCACCAGAATGCAGGCCTGCTCGTTGAAGTTCTGCACCGCGATCGAGCGGCCAGCGCCCATCAGGTTGTGGCCGCGGTGTTGCAGCAGCGCGTTCATCGGTACCACGATGTAGCCGCCCAGCGCGCCGAGGAAAATCAAAAACGGCACCGCCAGCCACAGCCGGTCGATGAAAATCATGGCGATCAAGGCCGCGCCCATCAGCGCGCCCAGCGGCATGACCGAGGTGGCGCGCTCCAGCCGCACCCGCATCGACACCAGGATGGCGCCCGCCACGGTGCCGATGGCCACCACCCCGATCAGCTTGGCCGCCTGCGGGGTGGCGTAGCCCAGCGCCGCCGCCGCCCAGGCCAGCACGATGTAGCGCATGTTGCCCGACGCGCCCCAGAACAGCGTGGTGGTGGCCAGCGAAATTTGGCCCAGCCGGTCGCCCCACAGCCGCAGATTGCAGCGCCAGAAATCGGCCAGCAGCGCCAGTTTGTTGGCCGGCAGCGGACGCATTTCGACGCCAGTGTGCGGAATACGCAGGTTGATCGCGGCGGCCAGCGCGTACACCAGCGCCGTGACGGCGATGGCGGCCTCGGCCGGCGTGTTGATCGGCAGGTCGATGCCCGGCAGGTCGATCCCCAGCAGCGCGCCCGACAGGCGCGGCCCCAGCAGCAGCCCGCCGAGCACCACGCCAAGGATGATGGAGGTGATGGTCAGCCCCTCGATCCAGCCGTTGGCCTTGACCAGTTGCGATGGCGGCAGCAGTTCGGTCAGGATGCCGTACTTGGCCGGCGAATACGCCGCCGCGCCCAGTCCGACGACGGTATAGGCCAGCAGCGGGTGGCCGCCCAGCAGCATCATCAGACAGCCGGCGATCTTGATCGCGTTGCTGACGAACATCACCCGCCCCTTGGGGCGCGAATCGGCGAACGCGCCGACCCAGGGCGCCAGCGCCACGTAAGACAGCGCGAACACCGGAACCAGCGCAGCGCGCTGCCATTCCTGCCCGCCGGCGCAACGCAGCAACTCGACCGCCGCGACGAACAGCGCGTTGTCCGCCAGGGAGCTGAAAAACTGCGCGGCCATGATGGTGTAAAAGCCGCGTTTCATGGAGGGGCGGAGCCTGAAAAGACGGCGAACCACGTTGGGCTTCGCTGCGCTCCCCCCAACCTGCATCGGTTGCCAATGATGAAAGTAAAAATGAGGTAACAGTTATAGCACGCGCGGCGATCGCCAACAGTGACAGAATCGGGCGGTTTTCCGCGCCTTGCGAGCGCCGTCATGCCGCGTCCCATCCACGCCACCATCCATACCGGCGCGTTGCGCCACAACCTGGAGCGCCTGCGCGCCGCCGCGCCGGGCGCGCGGCTGTGGGCCATCGTCAAGGCCAATGCCTACGGCCACGGCATCGAGCGCGCCTACGAAGGCCTGCGCGGCGCCGACGGTTTTGCCTTGCTGGACGCCAGCGAGGCCGAGCGCGTGCGCGCGCTGGGCTGGCGCGGCCCCATCCTGTTGCTGGAAGGCGCGTTCGAGCCGCGCGACCTGGAGCTGTGCTCGCGCCTGGGTCTGTGGCATGTCGTGCACTGCGACGAACAGATCGACTGGCTTGGCCGCCACAAGACGCAGCAGCCGCACCGGGTGTTTCTCAAGCTCAACTCGGGCATGAACCGGCTGGGCCTGGCGCCCGCGCGCTACCGCGCCGCCTACGCGCGCCTGCAGGCGTTGCCGCAGGTGGACGAAATCTCGCTCATGACGCATTTTTCCGACGCCGATGGCGACAAGGGCATTGCCGCGCAGTGGGCCGTCTTCCAGCACGCCACCGACGGCCTGCCGGGCGAGCGCAGCGTCTGCAACAGCGCCGCCACGCTGCGCCACGGCCATGACGCCGCCGTGCGCGGCGACTGGGTGCGGCCCGGCATCGCCGTCTATGGCTCGTCGCCCGACTTTCCCGTTCACGACATCGCCCATTGGGACCTGCGGCCCACCATGACGTTGGCTTCCAAATTAATAGCAATCAACACACTGCGAGCAGGCGACAGCGTGGGTTACGGCTCCACCTTCACGGCCCGGGAGCCGATGCGCATCGGCATCGCCGCCTGCGGCTATGCCGACGGCTACCCGCGCCACGCGCCCACCGGCACGCCGGTGCTGGTCGATGGCGCGCGCGCCCGCACCCTGGGCCGCGTCAGCATGGACATGCTGGCGGTGGACCTGACCGGCGTGCCGCAAGCGTGCCTGGGGCACGAAGTCACGCTGTGGGGGTTGGCCGGCAACGGCGCGGCGCTGCCCATCGACGAAGTGGCGCACAGCGCCGGCACCGTGGGCTACGAACTGATGTGCGCGCTGGCGCCGCGGGTGCCGGCGGAGGCTGGCGAATGAGGGCTTGGATTGCTCCAAGCCCTTGATCTTAGGGTGAATCTCACCTTCTGAAGAGCGTATTGCGGGAAGACTGCGCGATACGTTCTGTGAGGACCGGAGTCGGGTCACCGCTCCGGTAACCTGGCGCGGGCGAAGGGCAACCTCAGTTCCTGCCGCGACCGATGAACCCGACGCCATCATGGCCGCGGCCAGCGTTGTTCGGCAGGCAGCGGCTTGACTTCGATGAGCCTCAGGCGTCGATATTCATCGCTCGCAGCGCGTTGGTTTCGATGAAATCGCGGCGCGGTTCGACCTCGTCGCCCATCAGGGTGGTGAACACGCGGTCGGCTTCGATGGCGTCGTCGATCTGCACGCGCAGCAGGCGGCGCACGTCGGGATCCATGGTGGTTTCCCAAAGCTGCTCGGGGTTCATTTCGCCCAAGCCCTTGTAACGCTGGCGGCTGGTGGTGCGTTCGGCTTCGGCCAGCAGCCATTGCATGGCCTGGCGGAAGTCGCCGGCGCGCTCTTCGCGCTGGCGCTCGCCTTCGCCGCGCGTGACCCTGGCGTCGTCTCCCAGCAGGCCCTTGAAGGTTTGCGCGGCCTCGGCCAGGGCCGCGTAGTCGGCGCCGTGCACGAAGTCCTGCGTGATGACGCTGCTCTTGATGTTGCCGTGGTGCCGCCGGCTGATGCGCAGGATGGGCTTGTCGGAGCGGGCGTCGAACTCGCTGGCCACCTCGGGCGCGCTGCCGTTGGCCTGCATGTCGGTCAGGCGCTGCTCCAGGGCGGCGGCGCTGGCCTGGGCGGCCTGCACGCTGCCCAAGTCCAGCGTTACGCCGCCGGCAATGGCGCGCAGCGCCTCGGCGTCCATGAATTGCGACAGCCGCTCGATCACGCCTTCGGCCAGTTGGTATTTGCGCGCCAGTTCGGCCAGCGTGTCGCCGCTGATTTGCTGCGGCGCGCTGCCGCCGGTGTGCACCACGGCGTCTTTCAGCGCCACGCGCATGAGGAAGGCGTCCAGCGCGGGGCCGTCCTTCAGGTACAGCTCTTCCTTGCCGGCCTTGACCTTGTACAGCGGCGGCTGGGCGATGTAGATGTGGCCGCGCTCGACCAGTTCGGGCATCTGGCGGTAGAAGAAGGTCAGCAGCAAGGTGCGGATGTGCGCGCCGTCCACGTCGGCGTCGGTCATGATGATGATGCGGTGGTAGCGCAGCTTGTCGATGTTGAAGTCGTCGGCGCCGCTGCGGCCCGAATCGGCGGCGGTCTTGCCGATGCCGGTGCCCAGCGCGGTGATGAGGGTGACGATTTCGTTGCTGGTCAGCAGCTTTTCGTAGCGCGCGCGTTCCACGTTCAGAATTTTGCCGCGCAGCGGCAGGATGGCCTGGAACTTGCGGTCGCGCCCCTGCTTGGCGCTGCCGCCGGCGGAGTCGCCCTCGACGATGTAGATCTCGGACAGCGCCGGGTCTTTTTCCTGGCAGTCGGCCAGCTTGCCCGGCAGGCCGAAGCCGTCCAGCACGCCCTTGCGGCGCGTCATCTCGCGCGCCTTGCGCGCCGCCTCGCGGGCGCGCGCGGCCTCGACGATCTTGCCGCACAAAATCTTGGCGTCGTTGGGGCGCTCTTGCAGGTAGTCGGTGAGCGCCTTGGCGACGATGTCCTCCACCGGCGCGCGCACCTCGGAGCTGACCAGTTTGTCCTTGGTCTGGCTGCTGAACTTGGGTTCGGGCACTTTCACCGAAAGGACGCAGGTCAAGCCCTCGCGCATGTCGTCGCCCGATACATCGACCTTGGCTTTTTTCGCCAGTTCGTTGTCGGCGATGTACTTGCCGATGACGCGCGTCATGGCCGCGCGCAGTCCGGTCAGGTGCGTGCCGCCGTCGCGCTGTGGAATGTTGTTGGTGAAGCACAGCACCTGTTCGTTGTAGCCGTCGTTCCACTGCATGGCCACCTCGACGCCGATCTCGGTGCCGGCAATGCCGCCATAGCTGTCGGCGGGCCGCGAGCTGGTGGCGTGAAAGGCGTTGGGGTGCAGCACACGCTTGCCGCCGTTGATGAAGTCAACGAAGCCCTTGACGCCGCCGGCGCCGGAAAAGTCGTCTTGCTTGCCGGTGCGTTCATCGGCCAGGCGGATGCGCACCCCGTTGTTCAGAAAGCTCAACTCGCGCAGGCGCTTGCTGAGGATTTCGTAGTGAAACTCGCTGTTTTCCTTGAAGACCTCGGTGTCCGGCAGAAAGCGCACCTCGGTGCCGCGCTTTTCGGTGTCGCCGGTGATCTTCATGGGCGATATATCGACGCCGCCGGCCTGCTCGACGATGCGGTCCTGCACCACGCCGCGGCTGAACTCCAGTTCGTGCTTCTTGCCCTCGCGCCGCACCACCAGGCGCAGCTTGCTCGACAGCGCGTTGACGCACGACACGCCCACGCCGTGCAGGCCGCCGGAGACCTTGTAGCTGTTCTGGTTGAACTTGCCGCCGGCGTGCAACTCGGTCAGGGCGATTTCGGCTGCCGAGCGCTTGGGCTCGTGCTTGTCGTCCATCTTCACACCGGTGGGAATGCCGCGCCCGTTGTCCACCACGCTGATGGAGTTGTCGCTATGGATGGTGACGACGATATCGTCGCAGTAGCCGGCCAGCGCCTCGTCGATCGAGTTGTCCACCACCTCGAACACCAGGTGGTGCAGGCCAGTGCCGTCGCTGGTGTCGCCGATGTACATGCCGGGGCGCTTGCGCACGGCCTCCAGCCCCTCCAGTATCTGGATGGCGGCTTCGCCGTAGCCGTCGCCAGCACTGGCGCCCTCCGCGCGCTGCGGTGCGGGCTTGTTTTCGGGCGTTTCGGACTGCTGGTTATCGCTCATCTTTTCACTCGTTTTCCAGGTTAAAAGACAAAACCCGCGGAGGGCCGCGGGATGTCTGAGCAAATTGCTGCGTTTTTATGGCTTCATCAAATCCGCATGGGCATCACCACGTACTTGAACTGCGCGTTGCCGGGCATGGTGACGAGGGCCGAGCTGTTGCCATCTTGCAGTTCGATCGTAATCATCTCCTGCTGGCTCATGTTGTTCAGCGCGTCGATCAGGTAGGTGACGTTGAAGCCGATCTCGATCTGGTCGCCGCCGTAGTCGATGTCGAGCTCGTCCACGGCCTCCTCCTGCTCGGCGTTGTTGGAGGTCACGCGCAGGGTGCCGGGCTCGAAGTTCAGGCGCACGCCCTTGAATTTTTCGCTGGTCAGAATCGATGCCCTGTTCAGGCTCGCCAGCAGCGGCGCGCGCCCGACGGTCACGATGTTTTTGTGATTCTTGGGAATCACGCGGTTGTAGTCGGGGAACTTGCCCTCGACCAGCTTGGTGACGAACTCCATCGCGCCAAAGCTGAACTTGGCCTGGTTGCCGGCAAACTGCATCTCGATCATGGGCGCTTGCTGGCCTTCGGGCACGCTGGCGTCCGACAGCAGGCGTTGCAGCTCAATCACGGTCTTGCGCGGCAGAATCACTTCCTGCTTGGGCACCTCGACATCCAGCGTGGCGCTGGAAAATGCCAGCCGGTGCCCGTCGGTCGCCACCAAGCTGAGCTGGCGCCCCTCGGCCACGAACAGAATGCCGTTCAGGTAGTAGCGGATGTCGTGCACCGCCATCGCGAAAGCCACCTGATCGAGCAAGTCCTTGAGCGTTTTTTGCGGCACCTTGAAGGCGGGGCCGAAATTGGGCGCCTCCTGCACCAGCGGGAAATCCTCCGCCGGCAGTGTTTGCAGCGAGAACTTGCTCTTGCCGCCCTTGAGAATCAGCTTGGACTGCTGCGACTCCAGGCTCACGCTCTGGTCGGCGTGCATGGTGCGCAGGATGTCGATCAGCTTGCGCGCATTCACGGTGGTGCCGAAGCTGCCGCTGTCGTCGCCGCCCAGTTCCGCCGTGGTGCGGATCTGGATTTCCAGGTCGCTGGTGGTGAACTGCAAGCTGCCGCCGTTCTTGCGAATCAGCACGTTGGCCAGCACCGGCAGCGTGTGGCGGCGCTCCACGATGCCGGAGACCGACTGCAATGCCGTCAACAGTTGGTTTTGGGTGGTCTTTAAAACGATCATGTCTTCCTCTGCAATCCGCGCTGGCGCGCTCGCCCCGGGCAGTGCGCCAGGGTAACCGGCCAATTTGGTATTGTCGCCTGAAAATCAGCCTTTCAGCGTCTGCTCCAGCACATGCAGTTGCTGGTTCAGTTCGGTCAGTTGCTGGCGCTCGGCGGCAATCTTGCGCACCGCGTGCAGCACCGTGGTGTGGTCGCGCCCGCCGAACATCTCGCCGATTTCAGGCAGGCTCTTTTGCGTCAGCTCCTTGGCCAGGTACATCGCAATCTGGCGCGGACGGGCAATGCTGGCCGGGCGCTTCTTGCTGTACATGTCCGACACCTTGATCTTGTAATAGTCGGCCACCGTCTTCTGGATATTCTCCACGCCGATCTGCCGGTTCTGGATCGACAGCAGATCGCGCAGCGCCTCGCGCGCGAGCTGGATCGAAATCTCCTTCTGGTTGAAGCGCGAGTACGCCAAAATCTTGCGCAGCGCGCCTTCCAGCTCGCGCACGTTCGAGCGCACGTTCTTGGCGACGAAAAACGCCACCTCCTCCGGCATCTCGGCGCCCTCGGCAGCCGCCTTGCTGACCAGGATGGCCACGCGCATCTCCAACTCCGGCGGCTCCAGCGCCACCGTCAGGCCGGAGTCAAACCGCGACACCAGCCGCTCGTGAATATCCGTCAAGCCCTTGGGGTAAGTGTCGCTGGTCATCACGATGTGCGACTTCTTGGCCAGCAGGGCCTCAAAGGCGTTGAAGAACTCCTCCTGCGTGCGGTCCTTGTTGGCAAAGAACTGCACGTCGTCGATCAGCAGCAGATCGAGCGAGTGGTAGCGGTCCTTGAACTCGTCGAAAGTCTTGCGTTGGTAGGACTTGACCACATCCGAAACGAACTGCTCGGCATGGATGTAGAGAACTTTTGAGCCAGGCCGGTCTTCCAGCAGTTTGTTGCCCACCGCGTGCATCAGGTGCGTCTTGCCCAGCCCCACGCCGCCGTAAATGAACAGCGGGTTGTAGAACTGCCCCGGCGCGCTGGCCACGTGCAGCGCCGCCGTGCGCGCCATGCGGTTGGCCGAGCCTTCCACCAGATTGGCAAACGTCAGCGCGGTGTTCAGCCGGTTGCGCGACGCCACCGGCGCATCGGCCGGTTCAGGACCGCCATGGGCCGGCGCGCCGCGCCCGCCGGCGGGCGGCTCGACC
>WRJY01000243.1 GCA_009778355.1 Desulfovibrionaceae bacterium
CGGCGAGAAGATCCGGCTCTCGCGCGACCGCGTGGACCGCCTGGGTTACTTCACCGACGTGTCGATCACCACCGGCGAGGTGGCCGGCGCGCCCGACCAGGTGGATCTGAACATCGAGGTCACTGAAAAACCCACCGGCAACATTTCCATCGGCGCCGGCTATTCGTCGGCGGAAAAACTGGCGTTCACCTTCGGCTTGTCGCAGGACAACGTATTCGGCTCGGGCAACACGCTCAGCGCCGAGCTGAACACCGGCAAATACAACCGCACCCTCGCCATCAGCGCGACCAACCCCTATTTCACCAACGATGGCGTCTCGCGCACCATCAATCCGTACTACCGCGCACAAAAACCCTACCAAGACCAAGGCGGCAATTACACCCTGGTGACCATGGGCGTCGGCCTGAAGTTCGGACTTCCGGTGAGCGAACTCGACCGCGTGTATGTGGGCATGAGCGCCGAGCGCCTGCGCATCCAACCGGGCACCAACATTCCGGCGGCCTACCTGGCTTATGCGGAACAGGTCGGCTACAGCAACATGGCCTTTCCGTTCACACTGGGCTGGTCGCGCGACTCGCGCGACAGCGCGCTGGCCCCCACGTCGGGACGTTTTCAGAACCTGGGCGGCGAGTTGGGCCTGATCGGCAATGCGCGTTACGCCAAGCTGGATTACCAATTCCAGCAGTACGTGCCGCTGAGCAAGCTGTACACGCTGTCCTTCAACGGCGAGGTGGGCTGGGGCAAGGGCCTGGGCGGCAAACCGTTTCCGGTGCTCAAGAACTTCTATTCCGGCGGCTTGGGATCGGTGCGCGGCTATGAGCAATCGACGCTGGGGCCGCGCGACATCACGGGCGCCTTCATCGGCGGCACGCGCAAGTTCACGCTGAGCAGCGAATTCATGATGCCGTTTCCCGGCGCGGGCAACGACCGCACGTTGCGCCTGTTCGGCTTTGTGGACGCGGGCGCGCTGTACGGCGATGGCGAAAAAATCAGCGGCAACGCGCTGCGCTATTCCGCCGGCGTGGGCTTTAGCTGGATTTCGCCCATCGGTCCGCTGAAGTTCGCTTTCGCGGCGCCCCTGCGCAAGAAACCCGGCGATAGAATCCAGCGTTGGCAATTCCAGGTAGGAACATCGTTTTGAAACAACTCGAGCTGATTTCACGTCACGCGGCTGCCGCCGTGCTGAGTGCGCTGCTGTGCGCGACGCCGGCTTTCGCCCAAGAGGCCGCGGCCCGCATCGGCTTCGTCAACACCGACCGCATCCTGCGCGAGGCCGTGCCGGCCAAGGCCGCGCAGACCAAGCTCGAACAGGAGTTTTCGCGCCGCGAAAAAGAAATCGACGATGCCGGCATGGAGCTGAAAACCGCGTCCGAGCAGTTCGAACGCGAGGCGCCCACCATGAGCGAGAGCCAGCGCCAGACGCGCCAGCGCCAGTTGATGGACCAGGACCGCGAGTTCCAGCGCCGGCGCCGCGAGTTCCAGGAAGACCTGAACACCCGCAAGCAGGAAGAGTTGCAGCAGATCATCGACCGCGCCAACCGCGTGGTCAAGCAGGTGGCCGAGGCCGAGAAGTACGACGTCATCCTGCAAGAAGCCGTCTATATCAACCCGCGGCTGGACATCACCGACAAGGTGATCAAGGCGCTCAACGCCAGCAAGTAACCACGCGGCGGACGGCGGCGATGCGGCGATTCGATCTGGTGCGCTTGCCATGAGCCTGCGCGCCGGTGCCATTGTCGAAGCCCTGGGCGGCGAGCTGTCCGGCGACCCCGACCGTCTCATCACGCGGCTGGCGCCGCTGGAAGACGCGCAGCCGTCCGAGTTGAGCTTTCTCGTCAATCCCAAGCTGGCGCATCTGCTGGCCGGCAGCCAGGCCGGCTGCGTCGTCGTCGGCCCCGCGCTGGCGCGGGCCGCGCGCAGCCGGGGCGACTGCATCGTCGCCAGCGACCCGCACCTGTACTTCGCCCGCCTGACGCAACTGTGGAAGCGCCTGCTCGGCGGCGCGGCCGAGCCGGGCATCCACCCCAGCGCGGTGGTGGAAGAAGACGCCTTCATCGATCCCAGCGCCAGCGTGGGCGCGCTGTGCTTCGTTGGCCGGCAGGCGCGCATCGGCGCAGGCACGGTGCTCAAGCCCCGCGTCACGGTGGGCGCGCGCTGCGTGATCGGCGCTCGCTGCGTGATTCAGAGCGGCGCTGTGATCGGCGGCGACGGCTTCGGCTTCGCGCCGAACGGCGGCGCCTGGGAAAAGATCGAGCAGTTCGGCGCCGTGCGCCTGGGCGACGACGTGGAGATCGGCTCCAACACCTGCATCGACTGCGGCGCGCTGGGCGACACCGTCATCGAGGACGGCGTCAAGCTCGACAACCTGATCCAGATCGGCCACAACTGCCACATCGGCCAACATACCGCCATGGCCGGTTGCGTGGGCGTGGCCGGCAGCGCGCGCATCGGCGCGTACTGCACCGTGGGCGGGGCCGGCATGATTGCCGGCCACATCACCATTGCCGACCACGTGCACGTCTCGCCGGCGACCATCATCACGCGCTCGATCCTCAAGCCGGGCCGCTACACCGGCTACTCTCCGTTCAGCGACCACGACGCCTGGGAAAAGAACGCGGCCACCCTCAAGCACGTCCACGGCCTGCGCGAGCGGGTCAAGCGCCTCGAAAAGTTGTTGCAAGATCGCGGCGACGCATAAAATAACCCGCTTACGCCTGTCCGACGGGCGCCATCAGCTACCAACACCCATCATGATGGACATCCATCGCATCCTGGCCAGGCTGCCACACCGCTACCCGTTTCTGTTGATCGACCGCGTGCTCGAACTCGACTTGCAGGCCAAGACCGTGCGCGCGCTCAAGAACGTCACGGTCAACGAGCCCTTCTTCACCGGACATTTTCCCACCCGCCCGGTGATGCCCGGCGTGCTGATGCTGGAGGCCATGGCGCAGGCCTGCGCGCTGCTGGCGTTCGAGCACGAAGGCGTCGAATCGCTCAGCGACGATCAGGTGTTTTACTTCGTCGGCATCGACGGCGCACGTTTCAAGCGCCCGGTGGAGCCGGGCGACCAGCTCATCACGCACGCAACGCTGGAACGCTCCCGCGCCGGCATTTTCCGCTTCGACTGCAAGGCCACCGTAGACAACGACGTGGCCTGCGAGGCGGCCATCATGTGCACCATGCGCAGCGTCGGCTGAGCGTCCGTTCGCTCATGGCCGCGGCCAGCATCCACCCCACCGCGCTGATCGATCCGGCGGCTGAACTGGACGGCTCGGTACAAGTCGGGCCTTACGCCGTCATCGGGCCGCACGTGCGCATCGGCGCCGGCACGCAAATCGGCGCGCATTGCGTCATCGAGGGCCACACCAGCATCGGCGCCGGCAACCGCATCTTTCAGTTCGCCAGTATCGGCACGCCGCCGCAGGACAAAAAATACGCCGGCGAGCCGACCCGGCTGAAAATCGGCGCCGGCAACACCATCCGCGAGTTCGTCACCATCAGCACCGGCACGGTGCAGGACGAGGGCGTCACCCGCGTGGGCGACGACAACTGGATCATGGCCTACGTGCATATCGCGCACGACTGCCAACTGGGCAGCCACCTCATCCTGGCCAATGCCGTTCAACTGGCCGGGCACGTGCACATGGGCGACTGGGTATTTCTGGGCGGGCTGACCGGCGTGCACCAGTTCGTGCGCATTGGCGCGCACGCCATGACCGCCTTCCAGACCCGGCTGGCGCAAGACCTGCCGCCCTTCGTCACCGCCGGCGGCAACCCCGCCGAGGCGCAGAGCATCAATGCCGAGGGCCTGCGCCGGCGCGGCTTTTCGGCCGAGCGCATCGTCCTCATCAAACAGATGCACCGCCTGCTCTACCGCAAGGGCTTGACGCTGGAGGCCGCGCGCCAGCAAATCGACGCCCTGCGCGGCGAACTGGCCGAGGCCGACGCCGACATCGCGCTGATGCAGGAGTTCCTCTCCCGCGCCACGCGCGGTATCGTGAGGTGAACGCCCCTTCATTCGCCCTGGTGGCCGGCGAGGCTTCGGGCGATCTGCTGGCCGGGCACCTGCTGGCGGCGCTGCGCCGTCGCTGGCCTGGGTTGCAGGCAGCGGGCATCGGCGGCGCGCGGATGGCGGAACAGGGTTTTGAGGTCTGGTGGCCGGTGGAAACGCTTTCGGTGCGCGGCTATCTGGAAGTGTTGCCGCGCCTGCCCGCCCTGCTGCGCATCCGCCGGCAATTGGGCGCGCGGCTGCTGGCCGGGCGGCTCGACCTGTTCATCGGCGTCGATGCGCCGGACTTCAACTTCGGCCTGGAGGCGCGCCTGCGCTCGGGCGGGCTGAAGACACTGCATTTCGTCAGTCCCTCGTTCTGGGCCTGGCGGCCCGAGAAGCTGGCCAGCCTCAAGGCCGCCGCCGATCATGTGCTGTGCCTGTTCCCGTTCGAGCCTGAACTGCTGGCCGAAGCAGGCATCGCGGCCACGTATGTCGGCCATCCGCTGGCCGAGGCGCTGCCGTTGACGCCCGACCGCGCCGCCGCCCGGCGCGCGCTCGCCCTGCCTGAGCAGGGCACGGTGGTGGCCCTGCTGCCGGGCAGCCGCGCGGCTGAAGTCAAGCACCTGGGGGCAAGATTTTTCCAGGCGGCAAAGCTTATCCAGCAAACCCTGCCAGCTACCAAATTCATAGTGCCGACGGTGCCGCACCTGCTGGCGCAAGTCACCAGGGCGGCGCGGGCCAGCGGCCTGGGCGATGCCGTCACCGTGCTGCGCGGCCAGTCGCACGCTGCGCTCACCGCGTGCGACGTGACGCTGATCGCCAGCGGTACCGCCACACTGGAGGCGGCGCTGTGCAAGCGGGCGATGGTCATCGCCTACGCCATGCCCGCGCTCAGCTACCGGCTGATGGCTGCCCAACGCCAGTTGCCGTGGATCGGCCTGCCCAACATCCTGTGCGCGCCGCGCCAGTGGCTGCGCCGCCCGGCCGGCATGACGGCGCGCCAGGCCGCCGACCGGCCCGATGCGCCCTTCGTGGCGCCGGAGCTGGTGCAGGACGCGGCCACGCCCCAGGCGCTGGCCAGCGCGGCGCTGGACTGGCTGGCCGCGCCTGAGAAAATCGCCGCCGCCGAGGCGCGCTTTACTGCGCTGCACCACGAACTCAGGCGCGACACCGCGCTGCTGGCCACCCATGCGATCGAAACGCTTCTTGCGCGCTGAACAAACCCGCCTGGACTGGGACGCCCCCGGTCTGGTCGCTGGCGTGGACGAGGCCGGGCGCGGCCCGCTGGCCGGGCCGGTGGTGGCGGCGGCGGTGATTCTCGACCCGCGCCGGCCCATCGAGGGACTGGCCGATTCCAAGCAGCTCACCGCGCTGCGGCGCGAACGGCTGTTCGAGCAGATCCGCGCCAACGCGCTGTGCTGCGCCATCGCCCAGGCGTCGGTGGAGGAAATCGACCGCCTGAACATCCTGCAAGCCACCTTGCTGGCCATGCAGCGCGCCGTCGCCGGCCTGCGCTTGCCGCCAGCCAAGGTGCTGGTGGACGGCAACCGCCTGCCCAAGCTGCCGATGCGCGCCGAGAGCGTGGTGGGCGGCGATGCGCTGGTGCCGGCCATTTCGGCGGCCTCCATTCTGGCCAAGGTGCACCGCGACCACTGGTGCGCCGAGATCGACGCCGCCTGGCCGCAGTACGGCTTTGCCGCCCACAAGGGCTACGGCACGGCAGCGCACCTGGCGGCATTGCGCCAATACGGCCCCTGCGAATACCACCGCCGCACCTTCGCGCCCGTGGCAGCGTTACTCCCCTTGCCCGCTTGCGGGAAAGGGGCCGGAGGAAAGGGTTCGTCATGACCACATCCGACCCGCAACACATCCGCTCCCGCGACAACCCGCTGTTCAAGAGCTTCAGGCGCCTCGTCCAGGACAGCGGCGCTTACCGCAAACAGGGCCGCGTGTGGGTCGAAGGCGAACATCTCTGCCAAGCCGCGCTGACTCACGATCTGCGCCCGTCCATCGCCGTTTTCTCCGAATCGTTCTGGCCGCTGGCGCAGGACGAACTTGCGCAGGCAGCTATCAAAAACGTAGTTCTGGCCGATGCGCTCATGGCGCAGGCCAGTGGCCTCAAATCACCCGCGCCCGTCGCTTTCGTGCTCGATCTGCCCGCCGCCGCCGCGCTGCTGCCGGATGCGGCCACGGTTATTCTCGACCGCGTGCAGGACGCGGGCAACGTGGGTTCAATTTTGCGCAGCGCCGCCGCATTCGGCTTTGCGCAGATTGCCGCGCTCGAAGGCACCGCCGCCCTCTGGTCGCCCAAGGTGCTGCGCGCCGGCATGGGCGCTCATTTCGGGTTGCGACTGACCGAGGCGCTGGCGGTGCATGACCTGGCGGCGCTGCGGGCGCCGCTGCTGGTGACCAGTTCGCACCAGGGCGAACTGCTGCACCGCGCCCGCCTGCCCTGGCCCTGCGCCTGGGTGCTGGGGCACGAGGGGCAAGGCGTGCAGGCGGCATTGGCCGAGCGGGCAGCGCTGGCGCTGCGCATCGGCCAGCCGGGCGGCGAGGAGTCTCTCAACGTCGCGGCGGCAGCGGCGATCTGCCTGCACGCGAGCGCGATTGCGCGAGGCTGAAGGTTATAATTAAAAACTTTTCTCGCAACAGCGTCGCCCCGCCCGCAGCCCAAAGCGTCCCTTCCCAACCAGACAAGCCGCCGCAGCCCGCGGGTTGCGGGTTGTGCGCACGGGCGACCGCAACCAAACGGAGAACCCCGTGCTTTCGTCTCTCCAGGGGACATTCCCATCCGCCATCCTGGCACTTGCCGATGGCAGCGTCTTCATCGGTCAGTCCATCGGCGCCGCCGGCGTCACCGCCGGCGAGGTGGTGTTCAACACCGCCATGACCGGCTACCAGGAAATCCTGACCGATCCAAGCTACTGCCGTCAGATCGTCACGCTGACCTACCCGCACATCGGCAATTACGGCGCCAACGACGAGGATGTCGAGTCCGGCAAGCTGCAAGCCGCCGGCCTCGTCATCAAGGACCTGCCGCTGCTCGCCAGCAACTTCCGCGGCCAGCGCACGCTAAACGACTACCTGCGCGCGGGGGGCATCACCGCCATCGCCGGCATCGACACCCGGCGGCTGACCCGCATCCTGCGCACCAAGGGCGCGCAAAACGGCGCCATCGCCGGCCTGGCCGAGGGCGAGGCGGTGACGCAGGCGCGCATCGACGCCGCCCTGGCCGCCGCCCGCGCCGCGCCGTCGATGGTGGGGCAGGATCTGGCCAAGGTGGTCAGCGCCGCCCAGCCCCATGAGTGGACGCAGACCGAATGGCGCCTGGGCGCCGGCTACGGCGCGCAGAACGCGCCGCGCTGGCATGTCGTGGCCTACGACTTCGGCGTCAAGCACAACATCCTGCGCATGTTGGCCGGGCGCGGCTGCCGCGTCACCGTGGTGCCGGCGCAAACGACGGCTGACGAAGCGCTGAAGCTGATGCCCGACGGTGTGTTCCTCTCCAACGGCCCGGGCGACCCCGAGCCGTGCGGCTACGCCATCGAGTCGGCGCGCGCGCTCATCAACCGCGGTTTGCCGGTGTTCGGCATTTGCCTGGGCCATCAGATCATGGCGCTGGCCAGCGGCGCCAAGACCTACAAAATGAAGTTCGGCCACCACGGCGCCAACCACCCAGTCAAGGATCTGGACAATGGCCGGGTGTCGATCACCAGTCAAAACCACGGCTTCGCGGTGGACGCCCAAACGCTGCCGGCCAGCGTGCGCGCCACGCATATCAGCCTGTTCGACGGCACGCTGCAAGGGCTGGCTTGGCGGGACCGGCCCGCGTTCAGCTTTCAGGGCCACCCCGAGGCATCGCCCGGCCCGCAGGACATCGGCTACCTGTTCGACCGTTTCATCGAATCCATGCGCACGCATCAGGAGAAACTGGCATGAAGCTGTACGCCTTTCCGCAAGCGGCCCTCGAAAAAGCCATCGCCCGGCGCATGTTGAGCCTGCCGCTGCCGCACAGGGAGTGGTTTGCCGACCGCTGGTCGCAAAAGCCCTACAAGAAGTCCTTCATGGAGCACAAGGCCATGCCGCTGATTACGCTGCTGGCCAAAGGCAAGACCTGGGCCGACGAGGAATTCAACAGCGAACTGGCCGCCTGGGACGCCCGGTTCTACGACGCCGAGGCCGAGGTGCTGCGCCCGATGATCGAAGGCGATGGCCTGGTGCAATTGATGCAGAAAAACATGCCGCCGGAGCGCGCCCAGGCGCTTCTGCGCAAACTGATCAACGACCGGCATGAGTAAGGCTTGGCCGCCCGCATCGGAGAAAACGCTTGTCTGAGGCACGCGCGCCCGTCACCGTTTCCACGACCGCGGCCCAGGTCGGGGATATTGCCGCGCGCATCTTCGACATTCGCGGCGCGCGCGTCATGCTGTCTCCCGACTTGGCGCGGCTCTACGGCGTGGAAACCAAGGTGCTGATGCAGGCCGTGCGCCGCAATATCGACCGCTTTCCGCCGGACTTTGCGTTCATGTTGAGCG
>WRJY01000244.1 GCA_009778355.1 Desulfovibrionaceae bacterium
ATTGATTCCCGGACAGGAAAGGGAGGGGGAAAACGCCACGAAACCCGCATAGTTATAAGGAAATCAGGCATCAGTGGTAAATCTTGATTTCCGGACGGATTACGGTATTTTACGGCGGATTTTCGGGGAAAAAATACTGGAAATTCGGATCGCCGCCGGTGATTTTTTCACCGATTAAAGGCCGGTTAAATCATCTTCAATGAGGTTTTCAGGGCGGCGCGCCCGCGTAGATGTTTCCCGTGTCCATCCTCACTTTTCCGCCCTCCGCCCTCATTTCTTGTTTGTTGATGACAAGGCCAGGAGCAAGGCCGATTTGCAGGTGGGCGTTGATGTCGACTTCTTTTGGCTCCGGCTTGGGAGCTTCTTCGGGCTTGTCGCTGCTGAGCCAGTCCGAAATCCCTTGCGAGATCAGGCCGATTGCACCACCCGCCGCCGCGCCGATGGCCGTGCCGACGCCTGGGATAATGCTGAAGATGGTTGCGCCGATGCCTGCACCGGACAGAGCAGCACTTCCGTACCGTGTTACGGCGGATTCTTCGCCGAATGCTTTTTCGAGCATGTACTCACCGGCTATTGACCCAACGGCGGCGATGCCGCCTTTCCCGGCCATCTTCAGTGCACCTTTCCCGACCCCGGCCATACTGATGCCCGCCGATGCGCGGCTGGCGATTCCTTCTATCGCGGCCCCACCTGCTATGCGCGCTGCGGCCCCGCCTGCTATGCGTCTAAGGATGCCACCGCCCGCCCGCCCAAGGATGCCCTTCCCTCCCATTGCAATCGCCGCAATCCCTGCCGCGCCCGCAAGGGCGGTCAACGCTTTGACAGAAAGCGTTATCCCACCAATCAAGTTCGGGTACTTTGTGGCCAGTTCTGTAAACTGATCCGTAATCTTTCCAAGGGAATCATAAAAACCGCGCAGGACGCCTTGCTGCGCCGTGTCCAATGCCTCGGAGCTTTGTTCTTTTTTAAAGCCTGATTCGCTTTTGATGCTCTCGAAATCACGGTCGATGGCCCCGCCAGCGGCCACGTCGTTGGCCATGATATTGCCGCGAATGTCCTGCATGCGGCCTTTGTTGTTCATCAGCGCAAGCAGCCCGACCATCGCCTTGCGGTTCGGGACAAGCTCCCCAAGCCCTGAGCGCTGCGCGATGGCGGCCATATCCTCCAGCGCCTGGTTGCGCTCTTCGTCGTTCCCCGCTGCCGCCAGCTTCGCCTTCATGGCTTGGTAATTCTTGTCTTTCCCAAGGCTTTCCTCGATCAGCCCGGTAAAAGCGTCCAGCGAGTTCACCCCTTTCGCCCTTTGGCTTTGCAGGTGCTTTTGCAGGTTTTTGCCTGTCTTTATTTTTAGATGCCTTGCAAGGTTCTGGTCGCCCATTGCCCGGAAGATGGCATCCATGCCGCTTGTTGCGTCCGCGTCGCTGCCCGTGGCGCTTTTGAGCGACTGGAACAGCGCCACGACAGAGGCAATGTCCCCCTTCCCGGACATGCCGCCGATCTTTGCCTGTGCAAGCATGTGAGGCAGCGCATCCAGCATTTTGTCCAGCTTGAAGCTGCCCGCGTGACCGCCTGCTGCGACCATATTCAGTACGTTCGGGATGTCGTCGGCGGAGACGTTCATGGCCTCCATCATCCCGACCGCCGAATTCGCCAGCTTGTCGACGTCCTGCCCCGTCGCGGTGGCCGCCTTGGCGATCTGCGGCAGCATCTTCGCGGCTTCTGCCACGCTCATCTTATTTGACGAAACCAGTGTGTCCAGCGCCTGCGCCAAATCGTCTTTACTGCCCCCGCTGGACTGTTGGGCTGCTGTGACGGCTGCCAGCAACTCATCTTTCCCTTGCTTCCGGCCAGCCTTGTCCCGCTCCTGGAAAGCCTCATTGGACAGATACGCGAGGCGCTTCTCGAAAGACATCCCCTTACGGATGGGTTCACTGAGCGCATAACCCGCCGCGCCAACACCCGCCGCCACGGACGCGCCGATCTTCAGCGCCCCCCTCGCTTTTTGCCGCGCCGTAAGCCGCCCCATCTCATTGGTGAGTTGCGTTACCTTCTGGCGCATCTGGTCGGCGGCGCGCGCCTGTTCGCGCCATGTCATCGTGCCGGACTGCGCGAGCCGCTGATAGGCCGCGCGGGTGCGGCCGATTTCCTGCTGGATTTTCCGCTCGGAGCGGATGCCAAGCGCCTCGCGCGCCTGCGACGCCCGTTGCGTGGCATTGCGCTGCGCCGCCGCGCCGCGCTCGGCGCTTTTCTGCGCTTGCTGCTGTGCCTGTTCCAGCCATTTTGAGGCGGTGTTGTTCAGGGAAAGGCGGACTTCAACGTTGGCAGAGTTGCTCATTTTTTGCCTCGATACTCATTCCAAGGAAAGCATGGCGCGCCCGCCCGCGCCAGATCAGCCGGGAAACATTTCCAGCCTGCGCCCGCACGATTGACCGCCCGATACTGCGCCCATCGCATCCTCGGCCCACCTCAAGCACATGCCCTGGCAAGATCGCCTCTCCCGCGCCCGTTTCCGGGACTTTGAATTCCTGACCGACAGCCACGAAGCAAAGTACGGGCGGCGGCTTGCCGTTCACGAATACCCCGGCGCGGATGTGCCGCTGGTCGAAGACCTTGGCGAAAAGGCGCAGGAATGGAGCCTGTCCGCCTACTTCATCGGCCCGGACTACGACTACCCAAGAAACGAATTCCTGTCGCTTCTTGCGGAACCCGGCCCCGCGTGGCTCACGCATCCGTGGCTTGGCGAGCTGTGGGTCTCCGTTTCCGGTTGGTCGGTATCCGAATCCAACGAAAAGGGCGGCTACTGCGAAGTCAAAATCGAACTCGTCCCTGGCGGCGAAACCCGCCAGCCCGGACTGGATAGGAGCGGAACCGCCAAAGCCGCATGCCGCGAGGCCGCGCAAGCGGCGGTCGATGACTACGCACTCAAGCCCATGTCGGCGGATGCCTTGCAGGGTTTTAGCGCCGCCGTCCACCAGCGGCTCGAAGGCTTGCGAAAGATCATTTCGCTCGCCACGCTGCCGCTTTCCTGGGCAAGCCAAATCACTGGCGTCATTCAGGGCATCAAGACAGACCTGTCCACCATTGCTGCATTGCCAGGGGCCTACGCCAACGCGATGCTTGGGCTGGCTCATGCGCTCGGCCTGTCAACGGGCGATGGCCGGGACATCGGCGAGATTGCCCCATCCTCCCGCGCGGGCACCGTCGGGCGCATCGGCAAAGCCGCCGGGGATTCGCGCCGCGCCGTCACGCTTGCCGGGGCATCGGCTACGGATGCCGCGCTGCTTGCCAACCTGCGCTCGGAATACGCCCTCGAACAGCGCCTGATCGCCGCTGCCGCGCTCGATGTGGCGGTCGCCGATTACCCGTCCGAAGAAGATCGGGATCAGGCGCTCGCCGCCGCCGATAAAACCGTCTCCGGCATCCTCTACGCCGCGCCGGATAATGTTTTTCAGCCGCTCGCCACCGCCCGCGCTGCGGTCATTGAAGCCCTGCTCGCACAGGACTTGCGCCCTTCCGTCAGCCGGAACATCGCGCATCCGTTGCCCGCCGTGCTCATCGCGCACGGGCTGAATGTGCCAGAGGAAGAATTCCTGCGGCGCAACGCCGTCCGCCATCCCTTGTTCGTAAGCGGGCTTGTGCATGGATGAGGGGCAAGTCGAAATCCGTTTTGACGGCATCCGTTACGGCGGGTGGCAGCGCGCGGAAATCCGCGCCTCCGTCGACGACCTCTGCGCCAGCCTCAAGCTGGATGTGACCCTGCCAGGTACGGGCACGGACCTCGGCATCACTGCGAACACGGTCATCGACGCGCTGATTGGTGGCGGGCTTGTCACCAAGTCCCGGCTCGACAGCCTCTCCCGCAGCGTCAGTAAGGACAGCCACGACATCGCAATCGAAGGCCGTTCGCTCGCCCGCGAGCTTGTCGACAGCCAAACCTCCAAAACGCTCTCCGGCCTCACGCTTGCCGAGATTGCAAAGCGCCTTTGCGCCGACTTCAAAGTGCCTTTGAAGGTTGCCGCAAAAACAAATGTTGTCGAAGAGTTCGCCATGCAGTGCGAATCCCCGGCAAACGCCCTCATCAACGCCGTCCGCACCGCCAACCTCTTGCTCTACCCAATGCCGGACGGCGGGCTGATCCTCACTGAACCAGACGCTGCCGCCCCGGTCGCGTTGCTGCGCTACGGCGAGCACATCCTCGAATACTCAATCGTCGACGAATACAGCCTGCGCTTTTCCGAGTACTGCGTAAAAGGCTACGACTACGACGAAAACGAAGGCACCTCAAGCCGCGCGAGAGACCCGGAAATCAATTACTACCGCCCAATGGAAATCGTTGCCGACAAACATGGGCACGGCATTGGCGGCTGCGAGCGCCGCGCGGAACTCGAACGCAACCGGCGGCTCGCCCGCGCACACCGCATAGAACTCACCCTTCAAGGCTGGCGCTACCCAGCGTGGGGCGTTTGGCGCTTGTGGGACATCAACACCCAGGTGCGCGTCACCATCCCCCCGGAAAACGTCGACGACGTGTTTCTCATTGGCGACCGGACGTTCCGGCTCGGCGATCGCTCCGGGCGCACCACGAAACTCACCCTCATGAAGCGGGAAGCCTTCAGCGGGAGCCACAAAAAAGGCGGGCTCAAAAACAAGGGCGGGAAAAATGTCTGACCAGGTATGGGCGCGCCTCAAGCTGCTGTTTGCCCACGGCGTCGCAAAGATCGTCGGCCATGAAAAAATCCAGGCGCGTGTGCTCGAAGGCGAAGTGCTGCCCAACATCGCCCGCGTGGAGCCTTACGGGTTCTCGTACCGCCCAAAGGCCGGGGCGCAAGCCTACCTGCTCTTCCCCTCTGGCGACCGCTCATACGGCGTCGCCATCGTCATCGGCGACAAGCAATACAACATGCAGCTTCAGGAAGGCGAAGTAGCCCTGCACGATGATGAAGAGAACTGGGTACACATCAAGCGCGGCGGCATCATTGAAGCCAAAGCGTCCACAAAAGTCATCGCCGACACGCCCCTGTTCGAGGCCACGCAAGACGCCAAGATCGGCGGCAACCTTGTTGTGCTCGGCCAAACAAGCTCCGCTGGCGGCTACTACGGCGAAGGCGGCGGCGCGGCGCAGATGCGGGGCGGCGCAGAAGTCGAAGGCCGGTTCACCGTCAACGGAAAGGACGTGTCCGACGCGCATACCCATTCTGGCGTCCAACCCGGCGACTGCAATACCGGCCAAGTCACATGAAGAACCCCCACGCTCACTTGTGTTCGCTGCCACCAAAGGGGGCGCTTGCCTCCCTTGAGGCGGCTCGGCGGGAGGCGAATTGACATGCTCAAACTCATCCAGACAGATTTCGGGCAATTCGATCTTGCCCCAGACGACCCGGCGGAAAACGACGAAAACGCCGCCGTCGCCACGCTTATCTACGGCATCCTCTTCACCGACCAGGAAGCCCCCGCCCGACGTGTGCCGGATCGTTGGGCGCGGCGCGGCTGGTATAAAAACCCAGAAGCGGGCAGCGGCCTGTGGCACCTGCGCCGCCAGCCCCTTGCCGATGCCGCGCGCAGGGAAACGGTTTCCCTGATCGAACAGGCGCTCAAACGCGCGGCTCACGCGATGACGGGCATCGCCGTGAGCGAGGTTAAAGCAAGCGGGGCGGCGGGAAACATTTCCAGCGTGTTTATTGAAATTACCGGCTTGCACAATGGGCGCAAATTCCTTGTGCGCGTCCCTTTGTCCGATGCCTGATTTTCTGCGCCCGACCCTCTCCGAACTCGATGCCCGTGTCCGCAATGACCTGACGGGCATGCCTGCCGTACTGCGCGAACCGCTCTCCCATGCTTGGGCTAGGACATGTCACGGGCTGCACGGGCACCTTGACTGGATTGACCGACAGTGCAGCCCGCTGACATGCGAGCTTGAACGCCTCTACGACTGGGCAGCCCTTTACGGCGTCGAACAGTTGCCCGCTACGCATGCGGTCGGAAACGCCATTGCGACCGGGTCGCCGGGAGCCGTCATCTTTGCGGACACCTTGCTGCGCGGCCCGAACGGGCAGGATTACCGCGTCCTCTCCGCAAACTTCATGGGGAATTCCAGTACGGCGCGCGTCAGCATCCGGTCTGTCGAACCGGGCGATGCCGCTAACCTGCCCTCCGGCGCAAAACTCACCCTCATCGACCCGCTCTCCGACATCTCTGGAAAGCTCATCGTGGATGAGGATGGGGTCACTGGCGGCGCGGCAGAAGAGTCCGTCGACGACTGGCGCTTGCGCGTAGCGGACGAATGGCAAGCCATGACCGTGCGCGGCGCGCGCGGCGGGCGGCCAGAGGATTACAAATACTGGTGCATGTCCGCCCACCCCTCTGTGTCCGGCGCGCTGGTCGGGTTGCACACGTTTGGCCTTGGCACGGTCGTTGTGCGCCCGATCTGCGATGGCGCGATCAACCGGCAGCCGCCGCCGGGTGTGCTGGCGGCAATCTCCGAATACCTTGCTGCCGTGGCTCCTGCCACCGCAGACTGGCGGCTCGCCTCGCCCGTTGTCCGCCCGGTCGACCTCATCCTGCATCTCGACCCCTCTATTGACACTGCATCGACCCGCGACCGGGTCGCCGCCGCCGTCCTCGCGGCGGTGCTCGCGGAAAAGATGGAAACCTCCATCCTCAATCTGGCGGAGATCGACTCCGCCATTGCTACGGTCACCAACAAATACACCCGTATCGCCCCGGTAGCGGACATCCATGCCCAGCCAAACGAAGTGCTGGTGCTCGCCGGGATAGAGTGGCGATGAAGCTCCAGCCCCACACCCAGGACGATTACGCCCAGGCGCTCCTGGCGCTGTTGCCTCCAGGCAAGGCATGGGAATGGCCGGAGGGCGGTTTCGGGCATTCCCTGTTGCGCGGCACGGCCATCGAGCCTACGCGCATCGAGCATGACATTCCAAATGTCCTGCAACGTGCTATTGACGCGCACCGCCCGCGCTTCTCAAGCTGGCATATCAGCGAATACCAGCGCGTTGCCGAAGAGGCACTGGCGGCGGCAGGCATCACAGAAACCTTGCCGCGCAAAACCTGCGCCATCGGCGCGCGCATCGGCGACCGGCTGTGGAGCGCGAACGCACCCAACACGGATTTCGCCGTGCCGCTCGTTCAGTGCTTCCACCTCTTCGCGCCAATGAGCATCGGGCGGCGCGTCGGCGACGGTTCAGGCCGCGACCCCGCTGCGCGCCTCTGGTCGGTGCCACGAACACGTTACATCTTGCTTGTGCGCTACTACCGCTCTGTCGTCGACCCGGAAATCCTCCGGGCGGCGCTCGAAGCCTTCCGGCAAGCACATGTAACCCTTTGGTTTGAAGACATTACTGGAGTTGGAGGCAACTATGCACCTTATTGATGGCGCAGGACACGTAAACAATCAATTCGTCGCCGAGGATGCCCAGACCGGACGCCCGCCGACCGAGATCACCAATGATTGGATGAATGCAGTCCAGAATGAGCTTGTCAATTTCATCCTTTCGGCGGGTATGTCCCTCAACAAGAACAACAACACGCAACTGCGCGATGCGCTCACCAATACCTTCGCGCGGCGCGACGGGACGATCCACTACATCAAGCAGGTGTACAACATCGTCGCCGACCCGCAGACGCTCGGCGCGGTTAACACCACTGGCCTTCCAGACGGCACGGAAATCCTTGTTACGAGCTACTATGGCTTGCATCAGGCCGCATTGGCCACTCTAGTCGGCGGCGCGTGGATCGCCACGCCTACGCCGCTCAACGTATTCGACCTCTATGGGACGGACTACGACCATCACGGCTACTACTGGTTCTCAGGTACGTGGAACCTATTTGACGTGCAAACCATGCAGGTCGACGAAGCCACCGAGGAAGCGCAGGGCATCGTCAAGCTCGCCACCTGGGCGGAAGTACTGGCCGGGAGCCTTGCCGCCGAAGCCCTGCGGCCACGGCACATGATCGACTACGTCGACAAGATGTTTGTCGGCAGCACGGCCGACTTTGTCGGTCTGACTGCGCCCATCGTCTGGGTCCCCCTGAATGGGCAGCTTGTATCCCGTATCGAGCGCCCATTGCTGTGGCAATACGCGCAAGGCAGCGGAATCCTTGTGGCAGATTCCGGCTGGTCATCTAACACGGGAAAGTTTTCGTCGGGCGACGGCTCCACTACGTTCCGCGTACCAGATTGGCGCGGTGAGTTTCGTAGAAGCTGGGATAACGGGCGTGGGCGTGATGCTGGGCGGGAAATTGCGTCCGTACAGGGGGATGCGATCCGGAATATAAAAGGGGTTTTCGGCGTTCAGGCAGCCCTGTTGACATCGCCAACAGGGCCTTTTACTGCTGCATCATCAGGAAGCAGACATAACGGCGATTATTCAGGTGGTACAACAATTACTTTTGACGCCTCTCGCGTAGTCCCCACCGCCTCCGAAAACCGCACGCGCAACCTCGCCTACCCAACCCACATCTATGCGGGTACGCCCGCGTAGATGATCATTTTGCTGGCGGCGGCAAAATGATCTGGGGGACTACTGGCACTCCGCGAT
>WRJY01000245.1 GCA_009778355.1 Desulfovibrionaceae bacterium
CCGCCGTAGCCCCGGTAGTGCAGCAGGTAAATGGCGTGATCGGGAAACGCCTGCGCAAGCCTGGGCAGGTTCGGCCCCACGTCCTCGGCATTGCCGCCAAAGTAAACCAGCGCCTTGTCGCCGGCATGGGCGCGGGTGGTGACCAGCACATCGCCCGCCCCGGTTTTCAGCAATTGCACCTGCGCCCCAGGCACCAGCGCGCGCGGCTGCGGCATGTAGATGAACGAGCGTTGAAACGCGAACAACAGTGCGCACAGCGCCGCATACAACAGCGCCAACAGACCCAGCAGTCCAAGCAGCTTGTTGAGCATGACTCAGACGGGAACCATCAGGCAATCTCTTTTACGCGAATTTCGATGTCCAAGCGCGCAGCCGCCGCAATGTTCACCAACGCATCGAGGGAGAACTTGTCGAGCTTGCCGCGCGTCAAATCGTTGAGGCGTGGCCGTGTGATGCCAAGCCGCCCAGCCGCTTCCCCTTCGGGCACGCCCCACCTCTTCACGCGGTCACGGATGGCCGTCAGCAGATCGGCGCGGGCCTTGAGGTTTGCCGCTTCCTTTGGTGTGTCGGCCAAGGCGTCGAATACATCAGCGAAGGTTTCAGCTTTCATTGTTCCATGCTCCATTTCTTGAGCCGTTGCGCGGCCAGATCAATGTCTTTTTGTGGCGTCTGTTCGGTCTTTTTCTCGAAGGCGTGCAGCACAAGCACGTACTTGGGCAGTGTTGCTGCGTAGATCACTCGGAAAGCGCCGCTCGGCAGCCTGATCCGTATTTCCCGAACGCCGGGGCCGACCGTCTTCATGGACTTCCAGTCGGTCGGGGCGTTGCCCTTCTGCACCTCGCGCAGTTCGTAGCCGCAGCGGATGCGGGCATTCTCTGGAAAGTCTCGCAGCCGCTCCCGCGAGTCGCCGAGAAACTTGATTTCTTTCATCGCCTCAAGTGTATCGAAATCAATACACAATCACAACCCCTGCCCTCGCCCTTGACCTGCTGGCCGGAACTCCAATATTTCAGAGCTTGGAACCGTTGCCGTGTTGGGCTGCGCACCCAAACCTGTGTCCTGCCCCCCACCTTGGCCCTTCCTCCAACAGAGGCAGGCGCCGGTTCAGCCGCGCCGGCCGCCCGTACCGCTGCGTTGCCGCCCGCTTGGGCCGCCACGCTGCTGCCCGCCTGGGCCGCTGCGTTGCTGCCGCCCGCGCTGACGCGAGAAGCTGTCGGCGCCGATGTAGCCTTGGGCGGTTTTCGCCGCGCCGGGCGGCTGGCCCGCGCGGCTGCCGGCGGGCTTGCCGGCGCTGCCTTGCCGGCGTTGACCAGGCGGCGGCTCCTGGCGCGCCGGCTGGCCGCGCAAGGCGCCGCCGGCCATGTTGGGCCTTGGCCCGCTGCCGCGTCCACAGTCGGCGCGGCTGCGGGGCGATTTGCCGGCTGGCGGCGGCGGGGCTGGTTCGCGGCTGCCGCGAATCACCCGCTCGGGCGTGCCGGAGGCCTCGCCCAGCGCGCGGATGTCGCGCTCGCCCAGTTCCATCCACATGCCGCGCCTGAGGCCGCGCGGCAGCAGCATGGCGCCGTAGCGGATGCGGATCAGCCGGCTGACGGCGTGGCCGGTGGATTCGATCATGCGCCGCACTTCACGATTGCGGCCTTCGGAGATGGTCACGCGGTACCACTGGTTGGCGCCCTCGCCCTGCCCTTCTTCCTGAATCGAACTGAACTGCGCCATGCCGTCGTCGAGCGGCACGCCGTCGAGCAAGCGCTGCCGCTCGCCGTCGGTCAGCGCACCCAGCACGCGCACGGCGTATTCGCGCTCCAGCCCGAAGCGCGGGTGCATCAGCCGGTTGGCCAATTCGCCCGAGTTGGTCAGCAGCAGCAAGCCCTCGGTGTTCAGGTCCAGGCGTCCGACCGACTGCCACTTGCCCTGCCCGCTGGCCAGGCGTGGCAGGTTGCGGAACACGGTGGGGCGGTTCTGCGGGTCGTCGTGCGTGACGACTTCGCCCACCGGTTTGTGGTAGGCCAGCACGCGCGCCGGCAGCGGCGCGATGCGCAGCTTGACCGGGCGGCCATCGATCCTGATTTGGTCACCGAACTGGATGCGCTGGCCAACGTGCGCCGGCTGGTTGTTGACCGAGATACGCCCTTGCGCGATGAGCTGCTCCATCTCCAGCCGCGATCCCAGGCCGGCCTGCGCCAGCACCTTGTGCAGCTTGGGGCTTTCGGGCTGGGGCAGCAGCACGCGCTTGGGCGGCGGCGCGGGCGCGGCGGCCTCGTCGTCGAAGCGGCCCGACAGCACGTCGCCGATGACCACCGGCGCGTCACCGCCGTCGTCGCCGGGCATGGCGCTGTCAACGGGGACGGGCGCCTTGGCAGGATCGTCTGCGGGCGGTTTGATCGGCTCGTCGGGGTTCATGGCGTGGGGCAATCAGGTAAAGAAGAAGCCATACACGGCTCAGTCAAGCCTCGCCCGTTTGCTCTGAGCTTGTCGAAATGCTGCGCGGGGCTTCGACAGGCTCAGCCTGAACGGGACTGTTGACTGAATCGTCTTGGGATAGAAAGGCATCGGCTTCGTCGGCAACAGGCGGCGCATCGGCGGGATGCTCGCCATCCTGCTCGCCGTCATCCGGGCCGGGCTGGGCGGCATCGTCGTCCTCGCCGGCTGGCGGCAAGCCATCGGCTGCAGGCGCGTCAGCCGCCGGGCCGAGCGCGTCGAACATGCTCGCGGCCTGCTCGGAAGGCATTTCCAGCACCGGCAACTGCTCCAGCGATTGCAGCCCCAGGTCGTCGAGAAACTGGCGTGTGGTGGCCAGCAGCGCCGGGCGGCCCACCGTCTCGCGGTGACCAATGACCTCGACCCAGCCGCGGTCTTCCAGTTGCTTTATCAACTGCGAATTGACCGTGACGCCGCGAATGTCCTCGATGTCGCCGCGCGTCACCGGCTGGCGGTAGGCGATGATGGCCAGCGTCTCCAGCGTGGCGCGGGTGTATTTTGGGGGCTTTTCGGGGTTCAGGCGGTCCAGGTACTCGCGCATTTCAGGCCGGCTTTGAAAGCGCCAGCCGCTGGCCACCTGCGCCAGTTCGACGCCGCGCTGCGTCCATTCGTCGCGCAACTCCAGCAGCAAATCCTTGATCGTGTCCGCGCCCACCTCGTCGGCGAACAGTACGCGCAACTCGCGCACCGGCATGGGCTGCTGGGCGCAGATCAGCGCCGTCTCCAGAATGCGTTTGGCGTCGGTGGAGTTCACTGCGCGCCTCCGTGGCGATGCAGGCGCTGTACGAAACCTGTGTTCATGCGTGCGGGTTGCGCGCCGGATCGGGCGCGACGAAAACAATCGTTCAGAAGATTGGCGCCGCATGGATCACTGCGGCTCTGGCGTCAAATTGTCGCGACCTCCGGTTTGGATCGAGAACCGGGTAATCCATCACGGGCTGGACGGCGCATTGTAGTCAAGCCCCCAGGCCGGCAGCGCGCCCGCCAGGTCAGACGGCAGCGGCGATTCGAAGGCCAGGGCGGCGCCGGTGGCGGGGTGCTCGAAGGCCAGGCGCCGCGCGTGCAGCGCCTGCCGCGTCATGCCGGCGGCGGGCGCGCCGCCGTAGAGCGCGTCGCCCACCAGCGGATGGCCAATGTGCGCCATGTGCACGCGAATCTGGTGCGTGCGCCCGGTGCGCAGCAGCGCGCGCACCAGGCAGCCCTGCGGGGCGTTGGCGATCAGTTCCAGGCGGGTTTGCGCCGGTTTGCCGCTCTGGCGCTGAAGATCGACCACCGCCATGCGCAGGCGGTTGCGCGCGTCGCGGCCGATGGGCGCATCGACCTCGCGCTCGGCCGGGCCGTCCCACGGGCGATGCGCCAGCGCCAGGTATTCGCGCCGCACCTGGCGCGCGGCGATGCGCGCGGCCAGCGCGTCCATGGCCGCTCGCGTGCGCGCCACCACCATCAGGCCGCTGGTGTCCTTGTCCAGCCGGTGCACGATGCCGGCGCGCGGCAGCAGCGCGGCCCGTTCGTCGCGCGCCAGCAGCGCGTTCAGCAGCGTGCCGCTCCAGTTGCCGGCGGCGGGGTGCACCACCAGGCCGGCGGGCTTGTCGATGACCAGCAGGTGCTCGTCTTCGTACACCACGTCGAGCGCGATGTGCTGCGGCACGAAGGCCTGGCTCATGGGCGTGGGCCGCAGTTCCACCGCCAGCCGGTCGCCGGCGCGCACCTTCTGCGCCGGCTTGGCGGCGGCGCGGCCGTTGACTTGCGCCGCGCCGTCTTCCACGAGCTGGCGCAGGTAGCTGCGCGAGAACTCGCTGACCAGCGCGGCCAGGGCGCGATCCAGCCGCTGGCCGTGCAGATCGGCGCTGACGATGAACTGGCGCAGTTCGGCTTCGGAGCCGGCGGCGATGGCGTCGGCGGCCCCATCGTCGCCGTCGTCCATCTCTGACGCCAGGGCGGGGGGGGCCGATATAATCCGTGCAGCTTGATTCAAGAGGTTTGCCACTGATGCAACGTGCCCGATTATCGGCCGCTGGTGCGGGAATTCTGGCGTTGGCCGCGCTGCTGGCGGGGTGCTCGTCCAAGCCGGTGGACAAGACCAGCAACTGGAGCCCCAACCGCATCCAGTCCGAGGCCAAGGACGAGATGAACTCCGGCGCCTGGGACAAGGCCATTCCGCTGCTGGAGACGCTGGAAGGCCGCGCCGCCGGCACGCCGCTGGCGCAGCAGGCGCAGCTCGACAAGGCCTACTCGCAATTCAAGGACGGCCAGAAGCCCGAGGCCATCGCCACGCTGAACCGCTTCATGCGCCTGCACCCGGCCAGCCCGGCCATCGACTACGCCCTGTACATGAAGGGCATCATCAACTTCAACGACGAGTTGGGTCTGTTCTCCTTTCTGTCGCGGCAGGATTTGTCCGAGCGCGACCAGAAGGCGGCCAAGGAAGCCTTCGAGTCCTTCTCCGAGCTGGTCACGCGCTTTCCCGATTCGCGCTACACGCCCGATGCGCGCGCGCGGATGCGCTACACCGTCAATGCGCTGGCGCAGTACGAGGTGCACGTGTCGCGCTACTACTACACGCGCGGCGCCTACGTGGCGGCCATCAACCGCGCGCAGCAGGCCATTGCCGACTACCGCGACGCGCCCGCGCTGGAAGAGGCGCTGTACATCCTGGTGCAGTCCTACGACAAGCTCGGCATGGACACGCTGCGCGACGACGCCCATCGCGTGCTCGACCAGAACTACCCCGACAGCGCCTACCTGTCGCGCGGCTTCAAGGCCGGCGACAAGCCCTGGTGGCAATTGTGGTAGTGGCAGGCGCAGCCGGCAAGCTTTCAGCGCCAGTTTCCACCAGCGCCCGCAGCGCCGCATCGAACTCGGCGCGCGTGTTCAGACGCCGCATGGGCGGCAAGGCAGCGAGCAGGCGGCGGCCGTAGGGCATGGTGGCCAGGCGCGTGTCGCAGATCATCAGCAGGCCGGTGTCGGTCTCGCGCCGGATCAGCCGCCCGGCGCCCTGCTTGAGGGCCACCGCGGCCTCGGGCACCGAGTAGTCGGCGAAGGTGCTGCGTCCTTCGGCCTCGATGCGGCGGCAGCGCGCTTGCACCAGCGGGTCGCCCGGCGGAGGAAACGGCAGCTTGTCGATCACCACCAGTTGCAGCGCCTCGCCGGGCATGTCCACGCCTTCCCAGAACGAAGCCGAGGCCACCAGCACACAGCCGGGCTCGCCATTGGCGCGGCCTTGTCTAAAGCGTTCCATCAACACGCGCTTGGGCAGCACGCCCTGCACCAGTACCTCCAGTTCCGCGCCGGGACCGAAGCGCCGCACCAGCGCGTCGCCGATGCTGCGCAGCGCGCGCAGCGTGGTCGTCAGCACCATGGTGCGCCCGCCCAGGCGCGCCGCCGCGTCGCCGGCCAGTTGCGCGACCTGGGCGCTGTGCGCCGGGTCAGCCGGGCGCGCAATGTGCGCCGGCACGTACAGCGCGGCCTGGCGCGCGTAGTCGAACGGACTGCCGATGCGCAGCACTTCGGCCTGCTGCAAGCCGCAGGGCTGGGTGAACCAGGTCAGCCGCTCGTCATCGCCCAGCGTGGCGGAGACGAACACCCAGGCGCGGCCGCGCTCTTCGTCGCCGGGCGCGGCCAGCAGCCGCGCGCGCACGGTGTCGGCGATGTCCAGCGGCGATTCGACCAGGCGCAGCCCGGCGCCCACGTCGGCCCAGCGCACCAATGCCGGATCGCAGGGCGCGCGAAAGCCCTCCGCCCGCTCGGCCAGCGCCAGCGCGCGGCCATGCAGGCGCGCCAGGTCCGGGGCCAGTTCGCCGACCGTATCGAGCGCCTCGGCGGCCTGGGCAATGGCATGGCCCAGGCGGTCCAGGCCGCGCTGCCAGTCGGCTTCGGGCACGCCGTCGGGCGCCACGCCCAGCCAGCGCAGGCGCGCACCCGCACCGGCGCGGGCGCTGCCGGCGGCCAGCCGCAAGTCGCGCGCGGCGGTTTCGACGCCGCCGGCCAGCGCCATCCAGTCGGCCAGCCCGCGCGCATGTTGCAGGCCGGCGGCCAGCAGATCGCGCGCGAAATCCAGCAGTTGCCCGGTGGCCAGGTGCTGGCCCAGGAACTGGATGCCGGTTTCGTTGAGCTGGTGCGCCTCGTCGAAGATGGCCACGCGCACCGCCGGCAGCAGTTCGGCCATGCCCGATTCACGCACCGCCAGGTCGGCAAAAAACAGATGATGGTTGATGACCACCACGTCGGCGGCCATGGCCTGCCGCCGCGCCAGATTGACGTGGCAGGCGCGAAACTGCGGGCATTCGGCGCCCAGGCAGTTCTCGCGCGTGGAAGTGACCAGCGGAATCACCGGCGAACGCTCGTCCAGACCGGGCAGTTCGGCCAGGTCGCCGGTGTGCGTCGTGCACGCCCATTGCTCTATTTTTGATAGCGCATGGCGTAAGCGCGGTTCACGCGCATCGACGATCTGGCCGGCAAAACCGAGGCGGTGCGGGCACAGGTAGCTGGCGCGCCCTTTCAGCAGCGCCATGCGCGCCGGCACGCCCAGCGCCTGGGCCAGGCGCGGCAGGTCACGGCCAAAGAGCTGGTCTTGCAGCGTCTTGGTGGCGGTGGACAGCAGCACGCGCTCGCCCGACAGCAGCGCCGGCACCAGGTAGGCAAAGGTCTTGCCCACGCCGGTGGCCGCCTCGGCCACCAACTCGCCGCCCTGCTCCACCGCGCGGGCCACCGCCAGCGCCAGCCGGGTCTGCCCGTCGCGGGCGCGAAAACCCTCGGCGGCCCCGTTCAGCGGGCCGCCAGCGCCGAATGCCGCCTGCACCGCTTGCTGCAGGGGCGAAAGACTACCATGGCCCTCGCCGGGCGGGGGGCGCTCCCCTGCGGCGCTCATGCGGGTTCTTTGGGCTCCAGGGCCGCTTGCAGCCGCGCGATGGCATCGCGCAACGCCAGCCGGCGCTTCTTGAGACGTTGCAGCATGAGCTGGTCAACCGGCATCTGCCCGGCCAGGCGGTCGATCCAGGCGTCCAGATCGGCGTGCTCGATGCGCAGCTCGATCAACTGTCTTTCCGGGAAATGCAGGTTAAATGTCACGAAAACGGCGCCCAGCGCAAGAAAAGAAACGATGCAAAACTTCAAATTGACAATACGATACGCTTTTGCTCGCCAGCAACTGGCCGATGGCTGAAAAATGAACGCATCTTATCGTCTCAGCGCCGCCACCGGGTTGCACAAGGGCGACCGGGAATACCAGCAGGACCGGGTGGAATTGCTGGCGCACACCCGCGCCAACGGCTGCGTGATGGGCGTGGTGGCCGACGGCATGGGTGGCCGAACGGGTGGCCGCAAGGCGGCCGACCAGGTGATGCTGACCGCGCGCCAGTTGTTCGACCGCTATGCGCCCGATCAGGAAGACGCCGGCGCGCTGCTGCACCAGATCGGCATCGAATCGCACATGGTCATCAAGCTCACGGCCTTGTCCGCAGAGGAGGAGCCGCACAGCACCATGGCGGCATTCCTGATCAAGCCCGGCGGTGAATGCAACTGGGTGCACACGGGCGATTCGCGCCTGTACCACTTTCGCGGCTCCACGCTGGTGCGGCGCACCAAGGATCAGTCCTACGTGCAGGCGCTGATCGATCAGGGGGAATTGACCGAGGAAAAGGCCATCGCGCACCCCCAGGGCAACGTGCTGCTGTGCTGCCTGGGCACCGACGACACACCCAGGCTCGAAGCGCACTACATCCCGCGGCTGCAAATCGGCGATTCGCTGCTGGCCTGCTCCGACGGGATATGGCCGTACTTCACGCCGGAAGAACTGGGCACGGTGCTGCATTCGCAGCCGCCGCGCGAAGCCAGCCAGTTCCTGGTGGAAAAAGCGCGCGCGCGCGCCATGGGCGGCGGCGACAACCTGTCGCTGGCCATCGTCAAGGTCGAGCCGCTGGAGCCGGGCAAAACCGCCATCGGTTCGGCTTTTTCTCCCCTGCGCTGACAGTTCAAGATTGCCGCAGATTGACCTCAAGCCAAGGCGGCAGGGTGGATGCTGCGATCCAGTCGCCGGCGCGGGCGAAGGTCAGCGATTGGAGCTTGGCGGCGGAATCGAACAAAAGTACTGCCGACCAGG
>WRJY01000246.1 GCA_009778355.1 Desulfovibrionaceae bacterium
CGAGCACGATCACCGGCGGCTTGTGCACCAGCGCCTGCGCCACCAGCACGCGCCGCTTCATGCCGCCCGAAAGCTGGCGCATGTTGGCCTGGGCCTTGTCGGCCAGCCCCAGGCCCTGCAGCAGTTCGTCGATCCAGGCATCGTTGCGGTGCAGACCGAAGTAGCCCGACTGGAACGACAGCGCCTCGCGCACGGTGAAGAAAGGGTCGAACACCAGTTCCTGCGGCACGATGCCCAGATGCCGGCGCGCCTGCGCGTAGTCGGCCTGCACGTCGAAGCCATGCACCTTGACGTGGCCCGCCGTAGGGCGCGCCAGACCGGCCAGGATGGAAATCAGCGTCGTCTTGCCCGCGCCATTGGGCCCGAGCAGGCCAAAAAATTCGCCGCCCTGAATATCGAAGCTGACATCGTCCAGGGCCTTCAGGGGCGTGGCGCCGGGCCTGCCGGAAACCGGATAGACCTTGGACACCGACTGAAACGAAATGGCGGGCATGAAGTCCGCGATTCTACTTTTTGCGGTCACAGAGCCTGTTCATCAAGCCGCGGCCAGCACCACCGCGTGCGGCGCGGCGGGGTCGGGCAGCAGATCCAGCACGCCGTACAGCCCCGCCAGTTCGCGCAGGCGCGGCGGCAGCGCGCGCACCGCGAAGCCCTTGCCGTCGGCGATGCACTCGCGCCGGCACGCCAGCAGCACGGCCAGCGCCGACGAGTCGAACCGCGTCAGCGCCGCGCCATCGACCAGCACCTGCGACTGCCCCTGGGCGCGCGCGGCCTGCAGCAGCATTTGCAGGCAAACTTCGGCTTGGACGTGCGTCAACTCAGCGGGCAGCACCAGCATCGGCATTGGCCTTGTTGCGGTCGGCCAGGGAGCCGATCAGCCGGTCGATGCCGCCGGCATTGATTTGCTGGGAAAACTGCGGGCGGTAGTTGTCCACCAGCCACACGCCCAGCACATTCAGGTCATAGACTTTCCAGCCGCTGCCCTGGCCGGGGGTTTTTTCCATGCGGTAGTCGAGCTGCACCGGATCGCCCCGGCCCTTGACCAGGGTCTTGACCACCACCTCATTGTCGGCAGGCGAGGCGCGCAGGGGCAGCACGTCCACGGTCTGGTCGCCGATCTGCCTGAGCGCGCCGGCATAGGTGCGCACCAGCAATGTCTTGAACTCGGCTTGCAGGCGCTGGCGCTGCTCCGGCGTGGCCTGGCGCCAGCCGGGGCCGGTGGCCGAGGCCGTCATGCGGGTGAAGTTGACGTTGGGCATGATCCTGTCGTCAACGATGGCGATGATGTGATCGATGTCGCCTTTTTTCACCGCCTGATCGGCGCGAATGGCTTTCAGCACGTCATTGGACAGGCGCCCGATCATGACGTCCGGCGCCTCGTCGGCGGCGTGCGCCCACGGCGCGGCGGCAGCCAGCGCAATGGCCAGAAAGCCGGCTGCGGCCCGGCGTCGGTTGGTGTGCATGGTTTTGTCTCTCCTTGCGGATGGCTCCGCGCGCTAATGCCCGGCTTCGGCGGCGGATGGCTCCGCGCTCGACGCCGCGGCCGCGGCAGGCGCCTGGCCCTCGTCGAGGTCGTAGCGTTCCTGGTTTTGCGGCGGATTGCCATCGTAAATGTCGTTCAGGCGCTTTTGCAAATAGGCGTCGCGCCGGAACGTGTAGGAATCGAGCGCCGCCGCGTCGAGAAGGTCGCCCACCTCCAGCAGTTGCGAGCGCATATCGACGAACTGCGTGCCGTGCAGCGAGTTGCGCACCGGCACGTCGTGCACATAGGAGACCGGGTTGCCGTACCAGTCCGCCGGCAGCGCCACGGTGTCGCGCAGCGTGGACGGCCCCAGAATCGGCAGCACGAAATACGGCCCCGGCGGCACGCCCCAGTAACCCAGCGTCTGGCCAAAGTCCTCGCGGCGCCGCTGCAGGTGCATCTCGGTGGCCGGATCGAACACGCCGCCCAGCCCAAGGGTGGTGTTGATCGCCACGCGCCAGAACGAACTCAGCGCCCCCTCGGGCTTGGCTTGCAGCACGTTGTTGACGAACGACCAGACATCGCCCAGGTTGCTAAAGAAATTGCTGACGCCGGTGCGCACCAACTGCGGCAGCGCCGCCCTGTAGGCGAGCGCCACCGGCTTGAGGATGGCGCCGTCCACAGTGTCGTTGAAACTGGTCATGCCACGGTTGTAGCCTTCCCAGGGGTCGCGCGGATCGGGGTGGGCGACACTGGCGCAGCCGGCCACCAGCGCGCACAGCGCGGCTGTCAGGCCGGCGCGCCTGATGGCGGTTGCTGCTTGAATTCTCATGGTCTTTCTCTGGCTGCCGTTGCTGTTTTTCTTCCGCCCGGGCGAGGCTCACAAAAACCCTCAAGGGGCGCCGCTGGCTGCAGGCTTGCCGCCCCCGCCGGAAGACGCATTGCCCGCCGCGCTGTTGTACAAGAACTGACTGATCAGGTTCTCCAGCACCACCGCCGACTGCGTCTGCGTCACATTATCGCCCGCGGCCAGATTATTCTCGGCGGCCCCCGGCTCGACGCCGATGTATTGGTCGCCCAGCAGCCCGCTGGTCAGAATCTTCAGCGAGCTGTCCTTGGGAAAGTGAAAGCGCTCGTCCATGTCCAGCGCGATGCGGGCCTGAAACCGCTGGTCGTCGAAACTGATGGCCGCCACCCGGCCCACCACCACGCCCGCGCTGCGCACCGCCGCCTTGGGCTTGAGACCGCCGATGTTGTCGAAGCTGGCCGTGATGCGGTAGGTGCGCTGAAAGTTCAGCGACAGCAGATTGGCCGACTGCAACGCCAGAAACAACAGCGCTGCCAACCCCAGCAGCACGAACAGCCCGACCCACAGATCATTTTTGGAGCGTCCCATGTCTTGACCCTATAAGTTGCCACTCACCGGTTGAACATCATGGCGGTGAGCATGAAGTCCAGCCCCAGCACCATCAGCGAGGCCATCACCACCGTGCGCGTGGTGGCGTGCGCCACCCCGTCGGCCGTCGGCTTGGCCAAGTACCCTTGCAGCAGCGCGACGAAAGTCACCGTCACGCCGAACACCACGCTCTTGAGCACGCCATTGCCCAGGTCGTCCCACCAGTCCACGCCGCCCTGCATCTGGCTCCAGAAAGCGCCCGGATCGACGCCGATCATCGGCACGCTGACCACCCAGCCGCCCATCACGCCGACCGCGTTGAACACCGCCGTCAGCAGCGGCATGACGATCACCCCGGCCCAAAAGCGCGGCGCAATCACGCGCCGGATCGGGTCCACCGCCATCATCTCCATGGCGCTGAACTGCTCGCCCGCCTTCATCAGGCCAATCTCCGCCGTCAGCGACGTGCCCGCGCGGCCGGCAAACAGCAGCGCCGTCACCACCGGCCCCAGCTCGCGCAGCAGCGACAGCGCCACCATCAGCCCCACAGCCTCCGCCGAGCCGTAGCGTTGCAGGATGTTGTAGCCCTGCAAGGCCAGCACGAAGCCCACGAACAGGCCCGACACCCCGATGATCGCCAGCGAGTAATTGCCCAGAAAGTGAATCTGCTCGCGCACCAGCGCGAAGCGCCCGAACGTCGGCCCCGCCAGCCGCAGCAGGCGCCAGAACAGCCGCGCCGCATAGCCCGCGCCGGCCAGCGCGCGGCGCACCGCGAAACCAGTGTCGGACGGGCGCCACCAGCTCATGGCCGCCCCCCTTGCTGCAAGCCAAAGTCCTGATCCACGGTCGGGCCAGGGTAGTGAAACTGCACCGGCCCATCAATGTCGATGCCCACGAACTGACGCACCAGCGGGTCGGCGCTGGCGCGCACCTCGGCGGGCGTGCCCCGCGCGCGCACCTGGCCGTCGGCCAGGATGATGACCTGATCGGCAATCAGAAACGTCTCCGCCACGTCGTGCGACACCACGATGCTGGTAATGCCCAGCGCGTCGTTGAGCTTGCGGATCAGCCTGGCGGCGGTGCCCAGCGAAATCGGATCCAGCCCCGCGAACGGTTCGTCGTACATCACCAGTTCCGGGTCCAGCGCAATCGCCCGCGCCAGCGCCACCCGCCGCGCCATGCCGCCCGACACCTGCGCCGGCATCAAGTCGCGCGCGCCGCGCAGGCCCACCGCGCCCAGCTTCATCAGCACCACGTCGCGGATCAGCGCGTCCGACAGCCGCGTGTGCTCGCGCAGCGGAAAGGCCACGTTCTCGAACACGCTCAGGTCGGTAAACAGCGCCCCGAACTGAAACAGCATCCCCATGCGCCGCCGCGCCGCGTAAAGCTGCGCCTCGCTCATCGCCCCCACGTCCTGCCCGCCCAGCAGCACCTGCCCCTGCTGCGCACGCTGCTGGCCGCCAATCAGCCGCAGCGCCGTCGTCTTGCCGCCGCCCGAAGCGCCCATCAACGCCGTCACCTTGCCGCGCGGCACCGCCAGCGAAACGCCGCGCAGCACCGGCTGCTCGCCGTACCCGAAGGTAACGTCGCGCAACTCAACCAGCGTATCTTGGGGTAAGGAAATATCCGTCATGCCAAAAAAAAACCAGCCAACGAACTGGCGTCTGCGATGATACCGGCCTGAGCTCAAGCCGCCGAACCGCCCCGAGGCCGTGACTTCGAGACGCTTGCTTGCCCTTTCTCTTTGGCCCGTTCCACGCAGAACCTGCAAGAGACGGCAACGGGCAGTTCCTTGCGTTCAGCCGTGCGGCGGTTTTACCCAACCGTTTCCAGCCCGCCCAGGTAGGGCCGCAGGGCTTTGGGCACGCTGATGGAACCGTCGGCCTGCTGATGATTTTCCAGCACGGCGACCAGGGCGCGGCCCACGGCCAGGCCGGAGCCGTTCAGGGTGTGCACCAGTTCGTTTTTGCCCTGCGCGGTCTTGAAGCGCGCCTGCATACGCCGGGCCTGGAAGGCCTCGCAGTTGCTGACGGAACTGATCTCGCGGTAGGCGTTCTGCGCCGGCACCCAGACTTCCAGGTCGTAGGTCTTGCTGGCGCCAAAGCCCATGTCGCCGGTGGCCAGCAGCATCACGCGGTAGGGCAGTTCGAGCTTTTGCAGAATGGCCTCGGCGTGGCCGACCATTTCTTCCAGCGCCTCGTAACTGCGCTCGGGGTGGGTGATCTGCACCATCTCGACTTTGTCGAATTGGTGCTGGCGGATCATGCCGCGCGTGTCGCGCCCGGCGCTGCCGGCCTCGGAGCGAAAGCACGGCGTGTGCGCGGTCAGCTTGATGGGCAATTCGCCCTCGGCCACGATGCGATCGCGCATCAGGTTGGTCAGCGACACCTCGGCGGTGGGGATCAGGTACAGGCGTTCGCCCTCGCCTTCCTGCCCGCCCTTTTTGGCGGCAAAAAGGTCGGCCTCGAACTTGGGCAACTGGCCGGTGCCGCGCAGCGTTTCGGCGTTGACGATGTAGGGCGTGTAGCACTCGGTGTAGCCGTGGCACTGCGTCTGCACGTCCAGCATGAACTGCGCCAGCGCGCGGTGCAGCCGGGCAATGGGCCCGCGCATGAAGGTAAAGCGCGTGCCGGCCAGCTTGACGCCGGTTTCAAAGTCCAGCCCCAGCGGTTCGCCCAGTTCCACGTGGTCGCGCACCGGAAAGTCGAACGCGCGCGGCGCCAAGCCGTGCGGCGCCCAGCGGCGCACCTCCTGGTTGGCGGTTTCGTCGGGACCAACGGGCACGCTGGGGTGCGGCAGATTGGGCACCGCCAGCAGCAGCGCGCCCAGTTCGGACTGAATGGCGTCCAGCCGGGCGGCGCAGGCGTCGAACTCGTCCTTGATGGAGGTCACTTGCGCCATCAAGTCATCGGCGCTCTCGCCCTTGGCCTTGCGCTGGCCGATCTGTTTGCTGGCGCTGTTGCGCAGGGCTTGCAGTTCCTCGGTGCGGGTCTGAATGGTCTTGCGCTCGGCCTCCAGCGTCTTGAACGCGGCCTCGTCAAGAAACGGCTGCGGGTCCTTGCGGGTCTTCAGGCGCGCCAGCACGGCGCCAAGGTCTTTGCGAAGCTGGATGGGGTCGAGCATCCGGCGATTGTAGGCGGCGCGCCTCGCGCCGAGATGGATTGTGAGCCCAAAGCAGTAATGTCTCCTTTGCATGGTGCGAGGGGCTGCCCATGCGTTTTCGGTTTTTCGCGATTTCGTTGCTCCTGTCCCCTATTTTTTGCACCGCCGCCGGCGCACAAGAGCGATCGGATGCTGCCAGCCAGCCATCACAACCGGACACTGTCAGCCCGTCTCCGCAGCGAGGCGTTGCCAGCCAGTCGCTGTCGCTGTTTACCGGCCAGGGGGTGGATCACAACCTGCCCGGCCTGCCCAAAGCGATTTTGAGCGGCGACATCCGCTGGGAGAAGTCGTACTAGGGCCTGGCCTACGCCCGCACCCGCACCCGCAAAACCTTGGGTGACAGCTTTGAGTGGCTGCAAGACAATCCGCTGGGCGCGCTGCGCCACGGCTACGAGATCATTTATTTGCAGTACCACGGCTTGCAGCACAACGCCGAACTGGGCGCCACCTATTTTCTGCGCACGCCCGACTTGGCGCTGGGCCCTGTGCACGTGAACTTTGGCGCCGGCGGCGGCCTGTCGCATGCTTTCGGCACGCCCACCTACGAAGACGGGCCTGCCGGCAATCCGAACAAGCGCTATCGCACCCAGTTCTCTGGTTTTCTGGAACTGGCGTGGAGCCTGGCCTCGCAACCGCAGTTTTCATTGGTGATGCGCGCGCAACACCGCAGCGGCATATACGGCCTGATCGCGCCGCGGCGGGTAGGCTCCAACTTCCTTTCTCTCGGCTTGCGCTTCAATTTTTGAAGTGTGGCCCGAGGGGCTTCAAGTCATGCGCGATTGCTTTGCCCGGCGAGCAAAGAGGCAGGAAAAAGTCAATCGACTTTCAACAGCCGGTGCAGCCGTGCGCTGCTGGTGGTGTATTCGAGCGGCGGCGGTTCTTCGCCTGGCGCGACGATGGCCCGCGCGGCGTAGGCGGCCAGCGTGGCTTCGTGAAAGCCGCACACGATCAGCTTTTTCTTGCCGGGGTAGGTGTTGATGTCGCCGACGGCAAAAACGCCTGGCTCGCTGGTCTGGAATGTTTCGGTGTCCACCGCCAGTTGCTTGCGCTCAAGCGCCAGTTGCCAGCCGGTCACCGGGCCGAGCCGGGGACTCAGGCCGTGCAGTGCCAGCAGCGCGTCCAGCGGCAGTGACGCCAAGGCGCCATCGGGGCCGGTGACGTGCGCTGCCGTCATGCGGCCGCCGGCCTGCTCGAAGCCGGTGATTTGCCCGACCGCGAAACGCAGCCGTCCGGCGCTTTGCAGCGCGCGCAGCCGCTCCACGCTGGCGGGGGCGGCCTGAAAGCCGTCGCGCCGGTGCAGCAGGGTGACGCTGGCGGGCGCCTGATCCGTCAGGGTGGCCAGGCGGATGGCCCAGTCGAGCGCGGGCTCGCCGCCGCCGGCGATCAGCAGCCGCTGGCCGGCAAAGCGCGCGGAGTCGGTTACGCCGTAAAAAAGCTGGCGGCGCTCGAAGGCTTCGATGCCCGCCACTTTCAGCCGCTTGGGCTGAAAGGCGCCGACGCCGGCGGCGATGACGACCACGCGCGCCAGCAGCGTCAAGCCGCCGCCGGCGCCCAGACGCCAGCGGCCATCGGGTTGGCGTTGCAGCGTCTCGACCAAGTGGCCCAGATGAAACTGCGGTGCGAAGGGGGCGATCTGGCGCATCAGCGCGTCGGTCAATTCCCGGCCCGTGCACACCGCGATGGCGGGGATGTCGTAGATGGGCTTGCCGGCGTACAGCTCGGCGGGCTGGCCGCCAGTGTGAGGCAGGGCGTCAATGACGTGCGCGCGAATTTCCTGCAAACCCAACTGAAACACCTGGAACAGCCCGACCGGACCGGCGCCGATGACGGCGGCGTCGGTTTCGATCACGGGTTCGGGCGCGGTGGTCACGAGGTCGAAACAAAAGCGGCTTGCGCCAAGCCGCTTTCTTCAGGTTGGCGTCAACGCTGCAAGTATTGGAGCTTGTCCGCCTGGCCGTTCCACTCGTCGGCGTCGGACAGCGCGTCCTTGCGCCGGGTGATGGTCGTGTACTCGGGCGAGCGGGCCAGTTCGGCGTTGATGTCGATCATGTGCTGCTGGTCACGCGGCACGTCTTCCTCGGCGAAGATGGCGTTGGCCGGGCATTCGGGAATGCACACCGCGCAGTCGATGCACTCGTCGGGATCGATGGTCAGGAAGTTCGGGCCTTCCTTGAAGCAGTCAACAGGGCAGACATCCACGCAATCGGTGTATTTGCAGCGGATGCAGTTTTCGGTGACGACGTGGGTCATGATGCAGAAGAGCAGAACCAGATTCGTTGACCCGCCTCGCGCCACATGGATGGGTTGAGACAGCAATGGCGGGTATTTTAACCGCCCTCGCGCGCAATGGGCTGTTCGTTTGCGGCGCGCGGCCCGTCGATCGAGCCGTCCAGCGCCAAGGCGGGGCGGAGCGACGATGGCGACCAGTTCGCGCGGCCTGCCACGATTCAGACTAGGGCCTGTTCACACTATTTTCATGGTGCCCGAAAGTAGAGTGATCGGCGTGCCAGGCAAGGGTGAGCGCTGCGGCTCCAAAGGCGCCTGCGCGCCTTTGGACAGCGCGAACAGGC
>WRJY01000247.1 GCA_009778355.1 Desulfovibrionaceae bacterium
ACCACCGCATGGTGCTGCTGATGGCCTGCGCCTTCGGCATCACGGCCAGCTACGCGCTGGGGCTGGCCAGCCACTTCCTGCCCTGGGGCACGGGGCGGGTGCTGGCGCTGACGGGCATCGCCACCGTGGCCACCATGCTCAGCCGCTTTTACCGCATCGGCCCGGTGAGCGGGCTGTTCTTCGTCATGGCGGCGTCCATCGCGGCCTACGCGCGCATCGAGTTCGAGCAGATTCCGTTTTACGCCGGGCTGGTGTTTCTGGGCGCGTTCCTGGCGCTGCTGCTGGCCTTTGCCTACAGCGCCTGGCGGCTGTGGGGCAGCGCCTCGCCGCCGCTGGCGCCGCCCGCGCCCGCGACCTTTGAGGAGGTGATCCTCGACTCCATCCTCATCGGCGCCAGCGTCGGCCTGGCGCAGGCCGTGGCCGAGGCGCTGCAACTGGAGCGCCCCTACTGGGCCTCCGTCGCCTGCCTTGTGGTGGTGCAGGGCGTGACCTTCCGCGCCGTGTGGAGCAAGCAGTTCCAGCGCGTGCTGGGCACCGCCGCCGGCCTGCTGCTGGCCGGCGCGCTGCTGGCGCTGCCCCTTGGCCCCTGGGGCCGCTGCGCGCTGATGATGGTCATGACCTTCATCGTCGAAACCGTCGTGGTGCGCCATTACGCCATAGGCGCGGTGTTCTTCACGCCGATGTCGATCTTTCTGGTCGAAGCGGCCAACCCCACCCCCGACATCGGCCCGCTGATCGGCGCGCGCTTTTACGACACCTTGCTGGGCAGCATCATCGGCGTGCTGGGTGGCGCGGTGATCCACCACGCCCCCAGCCGCGCCCTGATCCGCCGCGTGCTGGAACGGCTAATGCCCGCGCGCCTGGTGCGGCTGTTGCGCGCTGACGGGGTGAAGCTGGAGTAAGCGGAGAGCGCCGGAATTCGATTCCGATTCAGGCGCGGCAACGCTCAACGCAGCGTCATGGGCGGTATGCCGCCGGTTGCCATGATGGGGGCGCGGCGGCCTTCTGTCTGGCGCAGTCCGGCCAGAAAGGCATTTACGGCATCTTCGGCGGCGCGTTGCGGCTGTGCGCCTGCGGCCCAGGCGCGGGCCATGGCCTGCAATGCCTGCCGGCTTGAGCGCGACCACGCGCCGTCCAGAGGGTCTTCGGAATCGGCGAGCAGTTTGGCGCAATACAAACGCCGCGCCGAGTCGCTGTGCGATACCAGGCCAAGCAATGCGCGGGCCGCGCGATCAAAGGCGGTGGCGTTGAGCTGGCCGCGGCTGCCGGGCTGTGCGTGCCAGGCGCACAGGTATTCGATTGGCCCCATCGTGCGGGTGGCCGCGCCATGCACGGAACCCCAGGCGGTATGCCGCCCGGAGGGCAAGCGGCCGCTTTGCAGCGCCAGCACCAGAACATCGGCCACGGCTTTTTGTGCGCCGGGATCGCCCTGCTCGCCGATGTGGCACAGCACATGGAGAAAGGCCGGATATAGCGCATCGCCCAGTGACAGGCACAGCCGCTCGAGCCAGCGCACGCGGTCTTCGGGCGTGGGCAGATAGACGCAGGCTTCGATCAGCGCCTCGGCGGCGCTGTACCAATCGGGATCGGCACGCAGCGCGCGCGCGTTGGGGTCATCATTCATGAAACGATGCCTGCCGCCATCGCGGCATGACCTGGGGGCGCTGGAACTGGCCCGCCTTGGCGGTTGTTGCCAGTTGATCGATCAGGCGCGCGCGCCTTCAAACAGGCTGTCGAGGAAACGCGCCTGAAGCTGCGCCGCGCCATCGCCGCTGGCAGGCGGCACGGAAAGCACGCGGGCCGCCTGACTTGAACCGTTGAAGCCGAAGACGTCGGCTGCGTTGCCGCCGCTTGCCGCGCTCGTGGCGGCGAGGCTGCGATCCCAAGCGGCCACTGGCATGTTCAAGCCAGATGGTAGCGATGACAGGGGCGCAAAGGAGCTCACGGCGAGATTTGGTTGGAATCGGTACGGGTGTGAATGATAACGCCATTCGGCGGAGCAGCGCTACCAAAGTCGTGGCAATCCTACCACATCCGATGCGCCGTCCTGTTGGCCGCTCGTGCGCGGCTGGCTCAAGCACCCGTTCAGGTCAGCAGCGATTGCACTTGCTGCAGAATGGCCGGCATCAGTTCGGCCAAGTTGTCCAGCAGCGTCTGAACCAGGGTTGACAGCAACACGAGCCATATCAGCACGGCGGTCAGCGTTTTGAGCGATGCCGAGATCGAGATCAAATTGAGCTGCGGCGCGTAGCGGTTCATCAGCCCCAGGGACAGGTCGATGGTGTACAGCACGACCAGTACCGGCGCGGCCATCATGAAGGTCAAACCGGCAAAGCGGGCAAAGGCGCTCTCGAACAGCGTCACGCCAATGTGCTTGATGGCAAAGCCCTGCCGGGCCAGCGGCCAGAGCGCGAAGCTTTGCATGAGCACGCCGACCCACAGCGTCAAACCGCCGGAAAACATGAACACATATATCGCCAACCGCCCAAGAAAAGCGCCAGAGACCGATGTTTGCTGGCCCGACAGCGGATCGCTTACCCGGGCCTGGCCCATGCTGCTGGCGCCATCGACCACTTGGCCCGCGGCATCGAACGCCCACAGCACCGCCGCCAGCAACAGCCCCATCGCCAAACCGAGAAAAGCCTCCCTGGCAAACAGCATCAACCAGTCGGATGCTTTCCAGGCGCTGACGGCTATCGGCGGCTGGATTGCCAGCGTGATGACGCCCAAGGCCAGGAAAATGGATGCGCGCACCATCTGCGGCACGGTATCCGGAGACAGAATCGGCAGCAATAAAAAGGCCAGCGCGAAGCGCGTGCTGGCCAGCGCGGTCAGCAGCGCCAGATCGCTCAGATTGCCGATGGTGGCGAGCGTTTCACCCATGGCGTCGGATGCCGGCCTGTTTTCCGCGCACGGCTCACTGCCTGACCAGCGCCGGAAACTCGGACATGATCCGGTCGGCAAACTGGTACAGCGAGCCTCCGATCAATGATGCGGTGACAAAAATCGCCAACACGATGGCGAAGAACTTCAGCGCATATTGCAGCGTTTGCTCCTGTATCTGCGTGGCGGCCTGGATCAGCGCGATCGTCAACCCCACCAGCGCCGCCGCTATCACGGGCGGCGCCGACAGCACCAGCACCAGCCACAAAGCCTCGTGAATCAGTTGCAGAACCTGGCTGTTGAGCATGTCGAGCCCTCAATAAGAAAGCACCAGGCCGTGCGCCATCTTGGTCCAGCCATCCACCAGCACGAACAGCAACAGCTTGAAGGGCAATGAAATGGTGGTGGGCGAAAGCATCATCATCCCCATCGCCGTCAGGATGTTGGCGATCACGAGGTCGATCACCAAAAACGGCAGGAAGATCAGAAAGCCGACCTGGAACGCCGCTGCCAGTTCGCCCACCGTGAACGCCGGCACAGCCACCACGAAATCGCGCTCCGTCAATTGGGCGGCGCGCTCGGGCGGCAGGTTTTTTTGCGCTGTTTTGAGGAAAAATGCGCGCTGCACCGGGCTGGAGTGCTTGACAAGAAAATCACGCAGCGGTTCCTTGGCCGCATTGGCCGTATCCATGATGCCCTGCGTGCTGCTCATGGGGTTTTGTACCGCCTTGACGCGCTCTGCCATCTCCAGTCCCACCGGGAACATCACGTATATCGTCAGTATCAGCGCCATGCCGTTGAGCACCACGTTGGGCGGAACCTGTTGCAGCCCGAGCGCATTCCTGAGCAAACTCAGCACCACGATGATTTTGGTAAACGAAGTCACCATCACGCCCACGAAAGGCGCCAACGCGACGACGATGATCGTGACCAGCGCCGATGAAGGACTGAATTGGGTTAATTCCATGAGTACACGCTCCGGCGGCGTATCCGCACAAACACATCCGCATCCGCTCAACGCCGGCTGAACTTCCTTTCACCAATGGATTCCCCCGCCGAAAGTTACGGGACATCAGAAAGAATCGCCCAAGTTGACGATCCGAGTGTAACCTCTCACAGCGCCGCCGCCAGAAAAAGCAAATGGCCACGCCATCCCGCCGCTTGCCTCACGCGGCTGCCGGCGCTTGCACCGACTCCAGCAACATGCCGTACCCCTGCCCTATTGGAAGCAGCGCGCCACACGCACGCACGGCGCCGGCGCAGCACAACTGCGCCGCCCAGGGCTGCGGTACCGGCCAATGAAATGGCCGATCGGCGCGGCCCAAGCCCATCCAGTAATCCAGCGGCACCGGCACGCCCTGCGCCAGCCGCACCAAAGGCTGTGCATCGTCATCGGGCCGCGCCGCCTCTGGCGGCGGCGTACCTGCAGACGCGCCGGCAGCCACCTCCAGCCGCTGTGCCGCCAAATCCAGCCGCGCAAGGCGAGTAGGCAAGCGCCTGGCCAAATCATGCAAACGCACCATCCACTGCGGGCCAAAAGCCTGCGGCAGCCAAACCAGCGCGCCCGGCTCCAGCCGCTCGAGCACTTGCAGGGGAACGTTGCCCAAGACCAAATTGGCTGTTGGCGCCGCCCAAGTCAATGCCGCATCGCAAAGAATCTCTGGCAGCGGCGCCAGCAACGCCCGCAATGGCAAATGCAGAATCGTGCCTGGCGGAGCCAGCGCCGGGTCGCGCACCATCGCCCGATAACCATCGTGCACCGCTTCATCGCCGCTGCCGCAGGGAGCCGGATCCCAGTCCGAGCGCAGCCATTGCTCGACCGCGCATATCAACGGCTCGGCCTGCGCCAGTTGCAATACCTGCTCGATTCCCGTCACAGCGCCTTCAGCCCCGGCCTCGCGCGCCAGCGTCAGACCCACCGCGCCACAGGCCGTAGCGCCCTGAAAAAACAACTCGGCGCTTACGCCCGCTGCTTCAGAAAGGCCGTCGGCTGCGGTAGCTGGCTTGCAATTCCCGGTTTCCGTCATGCTTTTGCTGTCCAAAGCCTTGTGCCTTGTTTTGTCTGGTTAAAGTGTATAACACGCCCCATGAAAACCCGCATCGGAAGACTCGCGCTCGTTTGGCATGGCATGCTCATGGCGGCCACACTGGCAGCCTTGACGGCCTGCCAAAGCGGCGCATTGCTGCAACCTCAGCGCCCTTTGAACGATGCCCATAAACAAGGCGCATCCATTCAACGCAGCTTTCGTTGCCAGCGTCGTCCACTTTTGGACGACGCCCATAAAGAAAAAGAAAGCGCATTCATTCAAAAGGAGGCAATAAAAGAGCACACCGGCGCAGCGGCAGCCCTGGCGCCAGTGGCCGAAGCCTCTGCGCCGCAAGCGGCCGCTTCCGATCCGGGGCTATCGCGGATGGAACCTCCGGTTCGCAATGAACAGCCGCCCTCGCCCCCTTCCCCCGAGGAAAGTGGAACCTCAAGTCCCCGTGCGGCAGCCTTGGCGCCGGTGGCTGGGACATCTGCGCCGCAAGCGACTGCATCGCGTGGACGGCTTAACTTTCGGTGTTCCCGGGTAGCCAGGGCATCTGCGCCGCAAACAACCTCGTCCGGCCCAGAGCTGTCGCAGACGCAAATTCCGGCTCGCAACGAACAGCCGCCCTCGCCCCCTTCCCCCCTCGCGGTAGAGATGTCGGAGAAAAGGGCCAGCAACGCCGAAACAGATGCCGCGGCCCCTTCTGCCCAACCCCCATCCCCCGAGGAAAGTGGAACTTCAAGTCCCCGTGCGGCAGCCTTGGCGCCGGTAGCTGGGGCATCTGCGCCGCAAACAACCTCGTCCGGCCCGAAGCTGTCGCAGACGCAAATTCCGGCTCGAAACGAGCAGCCGCCCTCGCCCCCTTCCCCCCTCGCGGTAGAGATGTCGGAGAAGAGGGCCAGCAAGGCCGGAACAGATGTTGCCGCTCCCTCTGCCCAACCCCCAACCCTCGAGGCGAAACGGGCTTCAAGCCCCCATGCGGCGGCCCAGGCATCCGCCCTGTCCGAGGCCAGCCGCGACTACGCCGTGCGCTGGTTGCGTCCGTCGCAAGACCGCGACGAAAACGATGGCGTGGAAGTCCTCGACCACGGATGGCTGCGCGGCGTGCAACTGCTCGTCACCTCCCGATCGGGCAGCGGCGAGGTCGAGGTACAGCCCACGGACACCGTCTGGTCGCGCCAGGTTCATGTGCAGTTTCAGTACGCATCCGGCAAGCCATTCAATGAACTCGAAAGGCTTTACGTGCAAGTCGATCCGGATGCCTGGCCCGGCGATCAAAAAATCAACCCCGACCCCGTTGGCGACTTCGTGGTCTGGCAACGCAACGGCGTCATGCGCGTCGACCTGCCTGACGGGTGGCTGCGCGAGCGGCAAACGCTGCACATGGTCTGGGCAGATCACCTTGGCCCTTCGCTGGCCCTTCCACGCCTGCCCAGAACGCCCGCGGACGAATAAGCGCGCCTGATTGTGACCACCCGCCATGAACACCATGCCTGCCTCACCCTGGACCGTCAACAACCGGCTGCGGCTGCGCGAATTCGCCGCCCACGATGCCCAGCACATCATCGACATGCACGCCCAGCCGCGCGTGCGCGCCCAGTTGGTGGACGACTACCCCCTGGACGAACCGGCCTGCGCGCAACGGTTCATTGCCGGCATACAGGCGCTCTACCGCCGGCATGAAGGCGCGGGCATTTGGTGCGCCGAGCGCGCCATGCCGCCCGACCCGCAAGACGTGGCCCAGGCGCGCGCCGCCCGCGCCGCCGGAGAAATCAGCCCTGCGCCGCTGGCGTTCGTATCCGCGCCAGCCTGGCGCTTCATCGGCTGGTTCAGCCTGATGTACGTGATGAACGACCCGTCCCGGCTGGAAATCGGCGCGCGCCTGTTGCCCGAGGCTTGGGGCGGCTCCATCGCCCTGGACGGCTGTGAATGGCTGCTGACGCGCGCTTTCGAGCACCCAGGGCGTGACTGCGTCTTCGGCCACTGCGCCCCGGCCAACCGTTCCGCCGCGCACTGCCTGCGCGTACTGGGCTTTGCCCCCACCGGATTGGCTCCCTACGAGGGGGGCCAGGCGGCGCAATTTCTGCTGCGCCGCGAGCACTGGAACACTTGGCGCGATCTGCCGCGCCGCACGCGCCAGCGGCGGGCCCTCGAGGCGCGCTGACCGCGGCCGCGCGCCCGTGAAACCCCTGGAGTTGGGGGAAACCCCAACGCCGGAGTTGGGGTAAACCCCAACGATTGGGGCAAACACCAATTGGTGTTTGCCCCAACTCATTCCGTCTGATCTTGCTGTTCAATAGGTTTGTCAGGCAAGGCGAGGCATCTCACCAGTTAGCTTGATTGCCTGCCAGGGGCTACCTGGCCCCCGGCAGGCAAGCCTTCCTTCATCAACCGTCCGCGGCCAAGGTGGCCATAGGACAAACCAAAGGAGTTAGCAAAATGGGTTCATCAATTGGCAACATCGCTTCCTTGATCAGCGCCCCCATCAACACCGCAATCGACATCGCAGACGAGGTCGGCGCCTCCATCGGCGCCGCAGTCGACACCGCAGACAAGGTCGGCACCTCCATCGGCACCGCAGCCGGCGACCTAATCGGGATATTTCCCGGCAAATGGGATGAATCTGGCGCGCCCGAGGCAACTTCCAAGGCTTATCAGATTTACCAGCAGATCGTGGACGGTGCCGGGGGGGATCCCGACGGCGACCACAAGATGTTGCAGTTGATGCAGCAGTTCGAGCCGACTGAGGTTGCAAATGCGCTTTCCAACCAGGAAACGGAAGCGGAAGGCGAAGCCGTGAAGCAGGCCGCCCAGACAGCACTATTGAACGGGCAGATAACCAAGTCCGAGGAAAAGAAGATTGAGAAGGCCGTGGATAAGTGGGAAGACCAGCAGCATAAGCCGACCAGCAAGGCCGCCCAAAAAGCCGTGGGCAGCGCATTTGGGGCAGATGCCAACAAGATGGCCGCCAACAGGGCCAATAATATTGATCTGAATGATCTTAAGAGTCTCAATAAAAATATTGGACCCTTTGGTCATTTTCCCGGTGGCATTATGATACCCGGTGGCGTTGTCATGAGAAAATCCGGTGACGCTAGCGGAACCAATGGCACCAACACAACCGGCGGCACTAGTGGAACCAATGGCACTAACACAACCGGCGGCACTAGTGGAACCAATGGCACTGACAAAAAAGATAGCCCCTCCAATTGGCTGGAGGCTATGGCCCAAGTTTTGGGTGAAATAGAGGACCTTCAGGCGGACAAACTCACAGACATGGAGAATCAGGTCCCAAATACCTCAAATACCTCAAATACCTCAAATACCTCAAATGCCGCAAATGATGATTTGAAGCCATCGCAGGTGACGGAGATGCAGGCTCAGGCTCAGATGCTGGGCGTGATAATGAACGAAGTTTCGGACATCATCAAGTCGGCCGGCCAGGGACTGAGCACCATGGCGTCGAAGAACTAAGACCCGCCTGTCGACAAACCAAAGGCTGGCCTGTGCCAGCCTTTGGCTTTGGTGGGCGCGCCTACAATGGCGCAGAATCAAGCCGGAAGGCGCGCCGCCGGCGCGCATGATGTTGCGATTTTCTGTTTTTGCCATGAAGGAAAACACCATGAAACAGCAATTGCTCTCCCTTGGTACGGCCCGGCGCGTGTGGTGCGCTCTGGCGCTGGCGCTGGCGCTTGCGGCGGGGGCGGCCCATGCGCAGTGGACGCTGGGCATGGCCCAAGCCGACATGCTGGTGAACTCCTGGTACAACAACCAGATGTGGAAAAAC
>WRJY01000248.1 GCA_009778355.1 Desulfovibrionaceae bacterium
CCGCAGCCGTCCGGCGCGCGCCCGGCGCGGGGCCATCCGCCGGCGGCCCAGCGAAACACTGGGCGATGGCCAGCCACTGGCTGGCCGCGCCTTCGCTCGCCGCCAGCGCGGTGTCGGCCATGTTGCGGCGCTGGGTGACGACCAGGCAGAAATCCAGCGCCGTACCGCGCACCGTCTGCGACGAAGCCGGATCGCCCCAGACCCAAACGCCTCCGTCCGGCGCTTGCAGCTCGACAAAGGGCGCCGGCTCAGGCACTGGGAGCTTGCGGTTGATGAAACTCCAGCCGTAGGTGGTCACGCCCAGGTGGGCGATGTGCTTGAGCCGGGGCGAGCCCGGGCGCGCGCGCCCCACGGTGTCCCACACGTCCTGGCCGTGGGCCCAGGTTTCCATCAGCCGCGCCGTGGCAAAGGAACGCGCGCTCATGCTGGGACCGTACCAGGGCAGGCGGGCCTTCGGGTCGAGCAGCGCCAGCGCATCGGCGAGCCGCGCCGAGACCGGCGTCCAGTGCGCGAGCAGCGCCGCGCCGTCCAGATGACCATACTTCTCGCGCGCGATGGCGCTGATCTCCTCGCCGCGCGCCAGCCGGACGTTGAGCGCCTGGGTGTCGCGCGCGAAACCGTCGGCATCGGTGGCGGCCAGCAGGCCGGTCTCGTCGAAGAAACACAGATGGGCCACCTCGTCCCAGGCGCTCCAGCCGTAAAAGGCGCTCGGCGCGCGCCATTGCGCGGGCGTGAGCGTGCGCGCCAGCGCGGCCAGCTCGGCGTATTCAGCGCGCAACTCGTCCGCGATCCCGGTGTTGCTCATGAAATTGCTCGTGCAGGGAAAAATCAAACGCCCAGTTGCCGCGCCGCCAGGTCCTTCATGACCTCCTCGGAGCCGCCGCCGATCATCATCACCTTGACCTCACGGTAAATGCGCTCGCTCCTGGTGCCGCGCATGAAGCCCATGCCGCCCAGCAACTGCACCGCCTGGTCGGCGCAGAACTGCATGGCCTGCGTGGCCTGCACCTTGGCCAGGCATACCCGCGCCACCAGTTGCGCGGGCCGGGCCAACTGGTGCTGGATGCGGTAGGCCAGATCGTAGATCAGCGCGCGGGCCGCGTCGATACGCACCGTCATGTCCATCAGCTTGTGGCGCGCCACTTGCCGCTCGGACAGGGGGCGGCCATCGATCATGCGCTGGCGCGCCCAGTCCACCGCCTCCTGCAGGCACACTTCGGCATAGGCGCAAGCTTGTGCCGCCATGAAGATGCGCTCGCTGTTGAAGTTGTTCATGAAGGTCTTGAAACCCTGGTTTTCCTCGCCGATCAGGTTGGCCACTGGCACGCGGCAGTTCTCGAAGCGCAGATGGGCCGTGTCCGAACTCCACCAGCCCATCTTCTTGAGCGCGGTGCGCGTCAGGCCGGGCGTATCGCCCTCGATGAGCAGCGCCGAAATGCCTCCCGCGCCCTTGTTGGCGGGATCCGTGCGCACGGCGGCGGTGATGAAGTCGGCGCGCATCCCGGAGGTGATGAAGGTCTTTTCGCCGTTGACGACGTAGTAATCGCCATCGCGCACGGCGGTGGTGCGCAGGTGGGCCACGTCGGAGCCGCCGCTGGGCTCGGTCACGGCCAGCGCAGCGATTTTCCGGCCGGCCAGCACGGGCGGGATGACGCGCTGCCTGATCGCCTCGCTGCCCGCCTTCAGAATCGGCGGCAGCGCGATGGAGTGCGAGTTCAGCGACGCCGACACGCCGCCACAGCCGCAGCGCCCGAACTCCTCGGACAAAACGATTTGATAAAACAGGTCGGCCTCCGTGCCGCCGTAGGCCTCGGGGTAGCCCAGTCCCTGTATGCCGATCCTGGCCGCGCTCTCGTAGAGCGAGCGCGGAAAGGTTTCGGCCTCGTCCCACTCGTTGACGAAGGGCGTGATCTCGCGCGCGATGAAGTCACGCAGGCTGGCGCGAAATTGCTCGTGTCCGGGCGTGAAGTAAAAAGGCAGCGGCGGCGTTTCCAGAAATTCCATGAATATCTCCTTGCAGCTCAGATTACCCGCTGCCCGCCGCCGAAGTCTTGCGTGGACTGGTTGCCATGCAGGCAACCGGCGATCAATTGAAGGCGTGCCCAAGCGCGCCAGCCGCACCGCCGCCGTAGAGCGTGAGATTGCGGCTGCCGGCGAAGATCGACTTCGGGGTCAGCCCGTAGAACTGGCGGATGGAGTGGCTGAAGTGGGTCGAGTCGGGGTATCCGGCGTCCAGCGCGATATTGACCAGGCTGGCCTCGCGCTTGACGTGGTACAGCAGACAGCGCGCGCGCTGCCAGCTCCGGAAGCTGCGAAACGACGAGCCGGCTTCGGACTTGAACAGGTGCAGAAAGCGGGACACGGACAAGTGCGCGGCGTCCGCGCACTCCTGGCCCGAGATGTGACCATTCGGGTCGTTCTTGATGCGCTCGATCACGGCGCGAACCCGGCGATCCATGACGCGCGCCGGCAACGCGGCGCCAAAAAACGCGCGGTCGAAGTCGGCTGTGCATGAAAAACCATCCAGCCCGCCATCGAGCACCCGCACCAAGGCGCCGCGCATATCCTGCGTGATTCCGTGCGCGGGCACGGCACCGCGCACGGTGCGCAAATAACCGGGCAGCGCCTGGGTATCCACGGTCTCCGGCTCGATGGACATATTGCAGATCATGCGCTCGGTGGCGACGATGCGGTGCGGCACATGCGGGGGAACCACCGACATGCAGGTTTGCTCCCACGCGCCTTCGCCCACGCGGATGCGGTGCGGCTGGTGCAGCGAAAGGTAGATCGACAAGGCGCCAAGGCAGCGAACGGAGGGTTCGCCCAGCAATCCGACGTAGAGAACCCGGTCGGCATTGATCCACATGACGCGCCTGGACAAAGACCCGGTCGCGGCACCCGCCGTCCGTGCGCTCGACTGCAATTGAATCCGCATGAAATGTCTCCTGATTTCCGTGGGCAAAGCGATCCGCGGCGCTGGGTCTGAGATGCGCGGCAGAGACCGGAGTGTGCCACTGCCAGTCCCAAGCCGCCCGGAGGCGGTTTTTCAGGGCCGTGCCGTGCGCGCCAAAAAAAACCGCTGACAGGGCTTTACGCCCTTCAACGGTTTTTTTGGCAAGCCGGCGCGCCTGGCTTCATAAGCGCACCGGCGGTTTTTTCAGCAGCGTCAGAAGCTGTGATCCACGCCGATGCTGTAGTTGTTGGTCTTGTCCAGACGCAGGTAAGCGCCATACACGAAGGTGCGCTTGGACAGCGCGTACTTCAGCTCAGCCACGCCATTGGTACGCTTGCGCTTCTTGCTGTCCCACTCGTTCTTGGTGTCGCTGGTCAAATCCAGCGTCGCGGTGAAGGCGCCGAATTTGGCCGAACCGCCCAACCCGAAGCCGCGACGGACCTTCTTGCTTCCAAGCGGCGAAGCCTGGGTGTACGAAGCCGCCACTGCAAAGTTACCAAAGTCGTACTTGCCGCCCAACTGGTAGCTGGTCTTGCCGTTGGTGCTCTTGTTGAACGAGAAGCCCGCGGCGATGGGGCCAGCAGCGTACATCGCGCCCACGTCCACCACGCTGAGACCTTCGTCGTGCTTGCTCACGTAGGCCAGTGCAGCCGTCAGGCCATTGAAGGAGGGCGTGACGTAAGCAAAGGCGCTGTTGGCGCGGAAGCCGATGCCGGCGACGTTATAGGTGTTGGCCAGCACGGAATAGTTGGCGAGATCAGTCAATTCATACGTGGCGGTGACCAGGAAGCTCGGCGTGTACTGGCGGCCCAGCTTCACGGTACCCCAAACGCCGGAGACCCACATGCTGGCCTGGCGCGCCCAGAAAGCGTCGGTGGTGGTGCCGCCGTTATCCAGATCCAAGCCGGTCTCGAAGTTGAAGCCAGCCTTCAGGCCGCCGCCCAGGTCCTCGGTGCCGCGCACGCCGACACGGCTGTCAAGGTTGTTCATCAGGCTGCCGCTGATGAACTGGGTCTTGTTGTTGGCATCGTTGGGGCCGTTGGCGAGGGATTTGACCTTGCCCAAACCAGCGTCGGCCACGCCGTACAGGGTCACGGAAGATTGGGCCATTGCGGCGCTGGACAGGCCCAGCACGGCCAGAGCGATCAGTGATTTTTTCATTGCAAACTCTCCAAGGATTGAAACATGAGACCCCGGTATTAAAGACAATCGCCGGCAATTTCAGCCGGCTTCCCGGGCCACCCCCTCCCTTGCCGGGAAGTTGCCTGTATTGCATCAAAGCTTTTGGAAACTTGCAAAGGCTTCGGGAAACAATCCGCGCGCCTGCCCAATTTCCGTTGTAAATCTGTGACACCCACGGCCAATCCGTTGGCCCGGCGCTACATATGCACCCCTCAAAAAAACCACCGGAAGGCACTGCCCTCCGATGGTCTTGTCTGTCAAACAGAGGCCGGCAGTTGCCGGCCATCAGTGTCAGAAGCTGTGATTCACGCCGATGCTGTAGTTGTTGGTCTTGTCCAGACGCAGGTAAGCGCCGTACACGAAGGTGCGCTTGGACAGCGCGTACTTCAACTCGAGCAGGCCGTTGGTGTACTTCTTGCCGGCAACAGGGCCAAGACCATAATAGGCGTATCTGCCGAGACTGGTTTCGTTCCATTCGTTCTTGGTGTCGCGGGTCAGGTCCAGCGTGGCGGAGAAGGCGCCAAACTTGACGGTGCCGCCCAATTCAAAGCCGCTGCGGCGCATATCGGTTCCAGGTATCACGGCCTGGGTGTACGAAGCCGCCAATGCGAAGCTGCCGAAGTTGTATTTGCCGCCCAACTGAAAGCCGGTCTTGCCGTTGGTTCCCTTGTTGAAGGACAGGCCCACGACAATGGGGCCATCGATGTACATCGCGCCCACGTCCACCACGTTGATGTTGCTGTGCGCGTTGTCGTTCTTGCTCAGGAAGCCCAGTCCGGCGGTGAAGCCGTTGAAGGTGGGCGTCATGTAGCTGAAGGCGCTGTCGGTGCGAATGCCGACGCCAGCGTAGTTGTAGGTATTGCCCAGCACGGAATAGTTGGCGGTGCCCGTCAGTTCGTACATGCTGCTGACCAGGTAGCTGGCCGTGTACTGGCGACCCAGTTTCACGCCGCCCCAGTCGCCATTGACCGACACGTTCGCGTAGCGCCCCCAGAAAGCGCCGGAAGAGGTGCCGCCGTTGTTCAGATCCAGGCCGGTCTCGAAGTTGAAGCCGACCTTCAGGCCACCGCCCAGGTCCTCGACGCCGCGCACGCCCAAGCGGCTGTCGCCGTTGTTCATGCGGCTGGCGCTGATGAACTGGGTTTTGTTGGTGGCATCAGCGCTGCCGGCAACGCCGCCAAGGCCGACAGCCCCCAGAACCGCGTCCTGCTCGGTGAGCTTCATTTTGCCCAGGCCGGCGTCGGCCACGCCATACATGGTTACAGAAGATTGGGCCATCGCGGCGCTGGACAGTCCCAGCACGGCCAGGGCAATCAGTGTCTTTTTCATTGCAAGCTCTCCATGGTTGAACAACAAAGGCCCTGACATCAAGGGGGGCACGTCTGCGATTTCCAGCCGGCTTTCCGGGCCACCTTCCCTTGCCGGGAAGTTGTTACTATTACAACAAAGTCATCACAAGCAAGCAAAAACTTCTGACTTGTTTCAGCGCTGTATCAGTGTTTTCCCTAAGTCTTTTTGTTGAAAAAAAACATCGGAAGGCGCGCGGCCTTCCGATGTTTTTGATGCCCGACGCCCGGCTACGGGCGATCGGCCATTGCAGCAGCCAGCGTCAGAAGTTGTGGTCGATGCCGATGCCGTAGTTGTTGGTCTTGTCCGAACGCAGGTACGCGCCGTACAGGAAGGTGCGCTTGGACAAGCTGTACTTCAGCTCGAGCAGGCCGTTGGTGTACTTCTTGCCGCCCCAGTCGTTCTTGGTATCGCGCGTCAGGTCCAGCGTCACAGAAAAAGCGCCGAACTTGGCGGTGCCGCCCAGCTCGAAGCCGCGGCGAACCGCTTTCACGTTGGCAAGCTGCGCGGACTGGTTGTACGAAGCGGCCACCAGGAAGTTGCCAAAGTCGTACTTGCCGCCCAACTGGTAGCCAGTCTTGCCGCCGCTGAGCTTGTTGACCGACGCGCCGACGTTGACGGGCCCCATGGCGTACATGAGAGCCGCATCCCATGCGTTCTTGCCGCAATTGGCGGTGGGGCAGTCGTTCTTGCTCACGAAGGCCACCGCGCCGGTCAGACCATTGAAAGTGGGTGAAAAGTAAGAGAAGCCACTGTTGATACGCGGGCCGAGGGTGACGTATTTGTAGGTCGTGCCCAGCACGGAATAGTTGGCGGTGGTGGTCAGATCGTAGGCGAGCGTGGTCAGGTAGCTCGGCGCGTATTGACGGCCCAGCCTCACGGTACCCCAATCGCCGCCGATCCACATGTGGGCGATGCGCGCCCAGAAAGTGGGGTTGGCCTGGGCGCCGTTGTTCAGGTCCAGGCCAGTCTCGAACCAGTAGCCAGCCCGCAGGCCGCCGCCCATGTCTTCAACGCCACGCACGCCCACGCGGCTGTCGAAAGCGTTCATCGTGCTGCCGCTGAGGAACTGGGTTTTGTTGCTGTTGTCGCCGGTCGTGGCCGTATCGCTGGGCGTGGTTTTGAGCCCGCCGTTTGCGATCTTGCCTAGGCCGGCGTCGGCTTTGCCGTACAGGGTCACGGAAGACGCGCCCGTCGCGGCGCAAGGCATGTAAATGTTCTGGCAAGGCGACGCGGATTGGGCCATCGCGGCGCCAGACAAGCCCAGTACAGCCAGGGCGATCAGGGATTTTTTCATTGCAAGCTCTCTCCAGGGTTGAACATAGAACACAGGGCGCCGGTACCAAAGATGCCCATTTGCGGGCACTGGCATTTTTTCCGGGCCACTCCCTCCCTTCTGCCGGGAAGGTGTTGGCATTGCACCAAAGCGCCGGTCAGCTTGCATGAATTTCAGGGCTACCGTAGGGTTAACTCAGTGTATTCCCGTAGTCTTTCGTTGTTTGCTCGCGACGTGGCAAGCCATTTTGTCGGCCTGCCGCCACGTTTGCCGTTCGCCACTGGCCAAAAAAAACCGCTGGAAAGCGGGTAGCTCTCCAGCGGTCCTTGTCAGGCAAGCCACCTGTGTCAGGCGGCTGACCGTTCCCGGCCAAACATCATCAGAAGTTGTGACGAATGCCGAGACCGTAGTTGTTGGTCCTGTCAGAACGCAGGTAAGCGCCATACACGAAGGTGCGCTTGGACAGCGCGTACTTCAGTTCAACCACGCCGTTGGTGTACTTCTTGCCATCAGCAACATACCAGTTGTTCTTGGTATCGCGGGTCAGGTCCAGCGTGGCGGTAAAGGCGCCGAAAGTGGCCGAACCGCCCAGACCAAAGCCGCGGCGAACCTGCTTGGTTGCCGGCAGAGCAGCCTGGGTGTACGAAGCAGCCACCGCGAAGTCGCCGAAGCTGTATTTGCCGCCCAACTGGTAACCGGTCTTGCCGTTCTGCACCTTGTTGACCGACACGCCGGCGGAAATGGGGCCGTTGGCGTACAGAGCAGCCACGTCCCACACGTTCTTGCCGAGGTAGTCGTTCTTGCTCACAAAAGCCACGCCAGCGGTCAGGCCGCTGAAAGTGGGGGTGATGTAGGCAAAGGCGCTGTCAGCGCGCTGAGTCAGGCCAACGTAGTGGTAGGTGTTGCCCAGCACGGAATAGTTGGCGGTACCGGTCAACTCATAGGTGGACAGGGCCAAGTAGCTCGGCGTGAACTGGCGGCCCAGGCTCACGGTACCCCAGTCGCCAGAGATTGCCATGTTGGCTTGGCGCGCCCAGAAAGTACTGCCGGCGGTGCTGCCGTCATCCAGATCCAGACCGGTCTCGAAGTTGTACTTGACCTTCAGGCCGCCGCCCAAGTCTTCAACGCCGCGCACGCCCAGGCGGCTGTCGGTGTTGTTCATCAGGCTGGCGCTGATGAATTGAGCCTTGCCGAGCTTGCCAGTGGCGGCGCTCGTGTTGTCGCTGCTTTTGAGCACACCAGGAGCAATTGGGCTGCCGCCAGGAGCCTTGATCTGACCCAAGCCAGCGTCAGCCACGCCGTACAGGGTTACGGAAGACTGGGCCATCGCGGCGCCAGACAGGCCCAACACGGCCAAGGCGATCAGTGATTTTTTCATTGCAAGTTCTCCAAGAGATGATGGGATGCGAAACATACTTCCAAGCAAGCCGGATACCTTGCGCTCCGGACGCTTGCCGCGCCCTTCGCTATCCTTACCGGAAGCTGCAATGAATTAGACACCCGCCCGGCCCCGTAAGCACAGCCTTGCCTCAAATAAAAGGGGGATTTCCCCGAATTTGTTGTCGGGTTGCAACAAACTTGGGGAAAGCCATTGTTCCCGCACCCAGCCGCAACGCCATGGCTTGGGCCTTGAACAGGCGGCAGGGCTATACCCCTTGCGGGAGAGGGGGTTTGAAGTCACTGTGCGGCAACCTTGAAGCAGGCGGCGACTTCAGACCTTTCCTCACCAGCATGATGGCGGCCAAGCCGTACTGTATTTTCGCAGCCGGAGCGGGTGGCGCGCGCCACCTTCCTCGCCCTTGCGATGCCGGCGCAGCGCACGGTGGATACGGGTGAACGCCTCAGAGCCTGCTCAGGCGGGCCAGGTTGCCTTATCCGTCCAACCTTCAATCCAGCTTCTTCGTGCATCCCATGCTCTAGTGTCATGTCACACCAATACTGACGCATGAAACCGCGTCTTCGCGCCCAGGGCGGCGTTGCAAATCCTCGCGATACCAATCGGTATCGCTGCGGT
>WRJY01000249.1 GCA_009778355.1 Desulfovibrionaceae bacterium
AGGCCGCACTCGTCGTTGCGCGTCTTGCTCATGCAGCAGCATGGGCTGCGACGCGCGCCTCGATTGCGGCCTTTGACTGCCTTGCGGGCGCCATGAAAATAGTGTGAACAGGCCCTGGCTTTGCGCCGAGCGGGAAGTGTGAAAAATGATGTCGCCTTCATGGACGGCGGGCAGCGTTTGCAACAGGCGGTATTGCTGCCAGTGATGCCGCGTCCCCCGAACCGTAACCAGCGCCGCCGCGCCGATGAGCGCCAGCGCCAGCCACCACAGCAACCGCTTGCCAGCTCTTGAGCCGCGGCATTTTCCATTGAGAGATGGGCGTCGGGTTGTTTCACGGGGTGGCATGGTGTTCATTCATTGCCGATCCGTTGCGTCGGGCGGCGACTTGTTGAGCTGCCGCGCCAGCGTCCAAGCCATGCCGCCCAAGGCCAGCACGCCGGCCAGCAGGATGGCCCAGAGGATTTTGCTTCGCGCGTCGCGCTCCGCGCCGGCTGCCGTGGTGGGCACGGGGGCGGGCGCGGGCGGGGCGGCGAGGGTGGCGGCGGGCAGTGGATCTTGGGCGCCGGGTTCGTAGCCGGGAATCAGACTGGCCAGTGGCAGGTAAACGGACGGGGCGTCGGCGCGGCCCGCGGCCAGGGTGAAGGGCGGCGGGCCGCTGGCGACGAACACGAGTTGCGCGGGCGCGAGCCAGGCGGTGATTTGCGGCGGCTCGGCAAAGCCGTGCGAGGCGGCGTCGGCCTCTACCCGCCATTCGCGCCAAGCGGCTTGGCCCAGTTCCAGCGGCGGGCTGTGCTGCGTTTGCCCGTTTTGCGTCAGGCTGAAGACGACGTGACGGCCCAGCAGCGCCCACGGCTGCTCAGGCTGCTGGCGGGCCAGCACGCGCACGGGCACGAGGGTGGCCTGCCCGGTGACGCGGATGTCGAGCGCGGCCAGCGGCGTGGCAAAGGGCAGGCGCCACTCGATGACGCGCGGGTCGCGCCCCGCGCCTTCGGGCAGGGTCAGCGGGGCGGCCACGCGCTCAGGCGCGGCTTGGGGCGGCTGGGGGAGAAGGCGCACTGCCCGCACGCGCACGGCATTGGGCGCGGCGGCGTCCCAAGTCACGCGCAGGTAACGCGCTTGCAGCGTGGCGCCGGCCAGCGCCACGCGCGGCGGGGCCATGACCGCGCCATCAGCGCCGCGGTAGGCCGTGACTTCGCCCAGCGGCTGCCATTGCCGCAAGTCGCCGCTGGCGTGCAGGCGGAAGGTGAAGGGACGGCCGGCGGGCCAGCCGGCGTCCAGTTCGATGGCTTGCAGCGGGGCTTTTTGCTCGCGCGTGTCGATCAGCGCGCCCAGCAGCGCGGCGGGCGCAGACGGCGAGGTAGAGGTGGCGGCGACGGGCGGCGCGTCCAGTCGCGCCACGCGCCCGCCGGGGCCGTCCTCGATGCGCAGCGACAGGCCGGCGCTGCTTGCGGCAGCCGTTTGCGGGTCGGCCAGAATGGGCAGCGCGGGCAGTTCCACCGCCGCCGGGGCGCTGGCGGCGGCGCTGACGCGGCCCAGCGCCAGCGGCACGGGCTGGCCGGCGGCGTTGAACACGCGCAGATCGCGCAGGTCGGCGGTTTGCGCCTGGGTCAACGCGCCGGCGGGCAGCGGCAGCCGCGCCAGGCTCGCGCCCTCGGGCAGTTGCAGCGGCCAGCGGGCCGCGTAGCCGCCCGGCGCGTCGGGCGGGGCGGCGGCCAGCGCGGGCGCGGCGACGAGGGCCAAGGCGAGTGCGAGAGGGGCGCGCAGCAGCATCATTTCAAACATTCCTGAAGCAAAGAACGTGGCCGGTAGCCATCGCCCGAAAGGCCGCGGAGCAGGCCGGGCGCAGGCAGCCGCGGCCGGGCTTGGCCCGGTCACTGACTGCGCCCCCTTGCAGGGGGAGGCGCAACGTGGCGAAGCCAGTGGAGCCTGGGGGTGGTCATTTTTCCGGGGTTTGCCGGGGTGGGAGAGGCGCGAAATAGCCTACCACCAGCATCAACGCTCCAACGCCAATGAAGGCAACGATGCGCTCGCCCCCGCCCCGGTTGGACAGATCGACCAGAATCAGCTTGACCACCACCAGCGCCAGCAGCCCCGCGCCGGCCAGCCAGGCCGGGCGCTGCCCGCCCCGGTGCGCGGCGACCATGAGCGCCAGCGCGATCAGCGTCCACAAAATGGCGTAGCCGGTTTGCACCACGAAGCTGCCGTACAGCGCATGGACGTTCCACGGCACATGAAAGTAGTGGTGCGCCACGCGCAGCCACAGGGTGCTCGATGCCACCAGCGCCAGCAGGCCGATGGCGCCCCAGAACGCCGGGTGGCGCAGCGCCGCCGCGCCCAGGGGCGGCGGGTCAGCCGCCAGCGCCATGCCGCGCCACAACAGCAACGCGCCAAGGGCCAGCAGCAGCGCCAGATCGGTCGGGTTGAGCAGCGGGATGTAGGGCAGCGGTTCGGTGTGCCCGGACGATGTGCAGGCCAGCGCGAACGCGCCCAGCCACAGCAGCAGCGCCAGCGGCGCGGCGGCCCGCCAGTAATAACTTTCGGCATGCGGGTTGAGCGGCCAGCCAAAGCGCCCGCGCGTTTGGGCGCGGTTGGCGCGGCCTGCCCAGAAGGTCAGCGCCAGCAGCGCCGCCACCGCCGCCGTCAGGCTGGTCACGCTGAACCACGCGGTGCCCCACAGGTTGCCGCGCAAGGCCCAGCCGGCCAGCGCGTTGCCCGCCAGCAGCGCCGCCAGCCATACCGTGCCGGTGTGCTGCCAGCTCATCCAGCGTTGCCACGCGGGGGCGATCAGGCTGGCGTGCGCGGCGCTTTCGTTGCGGCGCAGCAGACCGGCATGCAGAACAAGCGCCAGCGGCCAGCCCAGCCAGGCGGGCCAGTCGGTCGCGTAATGGCCGCCGCTCCATTGTGCCAGCAGCAGCAGAGCCAGCGCGGGCAGGCTCAGGCGGCTGGGCCAAGCGGCCGCCGCCCAGCGCGTCCGCTGGCCCCACGGCAGCAGCGCGGCGCAGGAGAGCAGGACGACGCCCGTCATCAGCCAGGGAGCGGCCAGCGGATCCCAAGCGCGTCCTGCCGCCACGTCAAAGCGGGGGGCGAAATTTCCCTTGAGCGCCGCTTCCAGATCAACGATGGGCAGCGGCGCCATGCGCAACCAGAATTCGTTGGCCCAAGCCAGCAGCCACATGGCAAAGCCATAAAGCAACAAGGGCGTGGGCAGCAGCGCCTCGAAAACCGCGTAGCCCCGCGCCCAGCGCGAACCGCTGTGGGGCAGCGGCTCGCGCGTCCACCAAGCCAGCATCAAGGCCGCCAGCGCGATCAGCGCGGGGTTGAGAAAACCCGCATGCGCCAGCGGCCAGCCGCTGACGCCGAAGGCGGGCGCTCCCAGTATGCTCAAGCACGCCAGCGCCTGCAGCAGCAGCCCGAAGGCGCGGGGCATCCAGTGCGACTGCCGCATGCCGGCCCAGAATGCCGCCGCGCCTTCCAGCGCCCAGACCGCGCTGGTCCAATGCGCGTCCAGCGCCAGCGGCACGGCCAGCGTGGCAAAGCCCACGCCCAGCGCCAGAAAGCACTCGGCCAGCAGCCGGTAGCTGCTGCCCCGGCGCAGCAGCAGCGCCGCCAGCGCGATGTAGGCCGCGCCAAAGGCCAGCGCCGAAAACGCCCCGCCGTGATCGAACGGTCGCATCAGACCCATCTGCAAGCCAAAGCCCAGCAGCGGCGTGCCGAATACCAGCGTGCTGTCCACCGCTTGACCGAGCTTGCCGCTCAGGCGCAATGGCGCGGCCCGCGCGTACAGAATGGCCGTGGCGATGAAGATGGCGATGAACCCGATCAAAAACGCCTGCGCGCTGGCGTAGTTTTCCGGCGCGTAGCGCAGAAAACCCCACGCGCCCGCCGTGCCGAAAGTGGCCGCCAAGCCCAGCATATTCAGCTCGCGCCAGGCCCGCCGCGTGGCGATGAACAAAATCGCCACATTCAGCAGCGTGTAGTAGCCAAACAGCGCCACGTGGCTGCCGCCGCCGGTGGACACCAAAAGCGGCGCGGCAAAGCCGCCCGCAAAGGCCGCGAACGCCAGCGACCGCGCGTTTTGCAGCAGCGCCAGTGCGCAACTCAAAACGCACACCAGCGCCATGACGCCAAACGCCGCCAGTTGCGGCGTCAACTGATACAGCCGGAACGCGGCAAACGCCGTCAAATACAACACCGCTACCCCGCCGCCTTGCAGCGTCAGCCCAAAAGCCGGCTTGGCCACGCGCTGGCGAAAGCCCACTCCCAGCAGCGCCAGCCCCGCCGCGCCGACTGCCGCCAGCCGCAACTCCACCGGAAACAGGCCCATCTGCGCCGCGTAGCGGGCCAGAAACGACAGGCCGATGAACAGAATCACCAGCCCCGCGCGAACGATAGGGTTGCCCTGCACGAACCAGCGGCGGGCGGCAGCAATGGTTTGATCCAGCCAGTCACCAGATAGCGCCGGTAAGCGCGGCGCGGTTCTGGCGGCGGCTTTGGGCGCAGCCGCCGACAAATCGCCCGGCATCGGCACAGGGACCGGCGCCATCTTCATTGGTATCGTGCCGGAGAAGAAATCGTCCTGCAGGTCGGCCTCGCCCGGCGGCGGCGTGGCCTTGTGCACCCATGCCGCAAGCTCCGCTGGCAGTATTGTGGCAGCAGGTTGCGCGGGCGGCTTGGCATCAGCCGCAGCCGCTCTCGAAGCCGCCTGTTCCAGCTTTGCCTGACGCTGCGCCGCTGCGATTTCCTTGCGCACCAGCGCCCGCACCGCCCGCTCCAAGCTCCAGCCCACGGCCAAGCCGAGCAAAGGCCCCAGCAGTATCCAGAATGGCCCGTGATCCAGAAGCAGCAGCCCAATCACCGCACCCCAGATCGCTCCCCAGATCAGCATGTGCTTGTCCTTCCAGTTTTGTGCCAGCCATTATGCGGCCCTGAGTGCACGTCAGCCAGGGTCACCAGCCGCAGTATCGCCTGCCGCCCCCGCCGGGCGCGCCGGATGATGCGCGCGCTGGCCGAGGCCGATGCACCGCATCAACCCAGCGCCAGCGCCGCCAGTGCGGCCAGCGGCGCGGTTTCGGCGCGCAGTACGCGCGGGCCCAGGTGGATGGGCCGGTAGCCGGCGGCGCGGGCGGCGGCTTCTTCGGCGGCGCTCAAGCCGCCTTCGGGGCCGGACAGCAGCGTCACCGGCTGACCGGGCGCCAGCGCCGCCAGCGCCTGGCGCAGAGGCGTGGCCGAGCCGTCTAGCGATAGCAGCCAGCCGATCTGCGGCGCTGGAGCGGGTTGCCGCAGATGCGCCTGAATGGACAGTTGCGGGTGAACGTCGGGCAAGCGGTTGCGCCCGCTTTGCTCGCACGCGGCGATGGCCACGGCTTGCCAGTGGGCGCGTTTTTTTTCGGCCCGCTCATCGCCCAGGCGCAGGCTGCTGCGCTCGGCCAGCAGCGGGCGCAGACTGGCGGCGCCCAGTTCGGTGGCTTTTTCGACCAGCCAGTCCATGCGGTCGGCGGCCATCAGGCCGACGGCCAGGTGCACCGCGCGCGCGGCCTCGCGCTCGATGGGCGCGTGCGCCTGTACCAGCACTTCGACCTCGCTGCGGCCCATGCGGGTGACGTGGGCCAGCCACTGGCCGCCCGTGCCGTCGAACAGCGTGACGGCGTGCCCCGGCTGCAAACGCAGCACCTGCGCATGGCGCGCGGCGCCGGGCGGCAGCAGCAGGCGCGCGCCGGGCGCGAGGGCGGACGAGTGGGGTGGCGCAAGGTACAGCCGTGGCATGGCGGCGTGGGGTTACCGCCGGCGCAGTACGTGGACGAATTCCTCGCCAGTTCTGTGCTGCTCGATCAGATCGTTGCCGGTCTGTTTGGCGAATGCCTGGAAGTCGCGCATCGAGCCGGCGTCGGTGGCGCGCACGCGCAGCAGTTGCCCGCTTTGCAATTCGGCCAGCGCCTTCTTGGCCTTGAGGATGGGTAGCGGACAGTTCAGGCCGCGCGCATCGACCTCCTTGGCGATCTCCATCACGCCAGCCCTTTTCTGCGCTCGGCGTTTTCTTCGGGCGTGAAGAACACCGGCTCGTGTCCGCGCGAGCGCAGCCAGTCGGCCAGCGCGTAGCCGGTGCCGGCGGGCCAGCACTTCAGGCCGGGCAGGTCGTACAGGCGGTAGTCCGCCAGTTCGGGCGACAGCCGCACGTGCCCTTCGGCCACCACGTGGTAGGCAATGATGACCTGGTTCATGCGTTGAAAGTCGTACACGCCCACCAAATTGAGCGCGGTGGCATCGAGGTTGGTTTCTTCCTTCAGCTCGCGCACGATGCCGTCTTGCGGCGTCTCGCCCGCTTCCATGAAGCCGGTGATCAGCGCGTACATCCTGCCCGGCCAGGCGGCGTTGCGCGCCAGCAGCACCTGACCGCCGTATTCGACAATGGCCGCCAGCACCGGCGTGGGATTGTTCCAGTGCGTGAAGCCGCAGGCCGGGCAGCGCAGGCGCTCTTTCAGGCCGCCGTCTTCATCGGCGGCGATCATGGCCAGCGGCGTGGCGCAGTGGGGGCAAAAGTTCCAGTGGTTCATTTTTCATCTCATGCGGGAAACACGCCGGTTGACAGGTAACGGTCGCCACGGTCGCAGACCACGAAGGCGATTGTCGCGCCCTGCACCTGCCGGGCGATCCGCAGCGCCACCCAGGCCGCGCCGCCGGAGGAAATGCCGCCAAAAATGCCTTCCTCGCGCGCCAGGCGGCGTGCCATGTCCTCGGCGTCGAACTGATCCACCAGCGCCAGTTCATCCACCGCTTTTGGGTCGTGAATTTTGGGCAGGTATTCCTGCGGCCACTTGCGGATGCCGGAAATGCGCGAGTTCTCCGCCGGCTGCACGCCGACGATCCGCACGTGAGGATTTTTCTCCTTCAAAAAGCGCGACACGCCGACGATGGTGCCGGTGGATCCCATGGCGCTGACGAAGTGGGTGATGCGTCCGCTGGTCTGCTCCCACAGCTCGGGGCCGGTAGTCTCGTAGTGGATGCGCGGGTTGTCGGGATTGGCGAACTGATCCAGCACCACGCCCTGGCCACGCGCCGCCATCTTCACAGCCAGGTCGCGGGCGTATTCCATGCCGCCGGAGCGCGGCGTGAGAACCAGGTCGGCGCCGAAAGCCTTCATGGTCTGCGCGCGCTCGACCGACAAATCCTCCGGCATGATCAGCACCATACGGTAGCCGCGAATGGCCGCCGCCATCGCCAGCGCGATGCCGGTGTTGCCGCTGGTGGCCTCGATCAGCGTGTCGCCGGGCTTGATGTCGCCGCGCTCCTCGGCGCGCCGGATCATCGACAGCGCCGGCCGGTCCTTCACCGATCCCGCCGGATTGTTGCCCTCCAGCTTGGCCAGTACCGCATTGCCGCGCTCGGCTTGATCCTGCGCGTCGATACGCTGCAACCTCGCCAGCGGCGTGCGGCCCACGGCATCTTCGATCGTCGGATAGTCCATGCCGCGCACTGTGCCATAATTTTCAACTTGGCTATCGCGCTGCCCGGGTGGCGAAATCGGTAGACGCAGCAGACTCAAAATCTGCCGGTGGCAACACCGTGCCGGTTCGATTCCGGCCCCGGGCACCATGGATTGCACTCGTGCAGTGAAATAGAGTGCAATTTCCCTCTAAGATCGGCCTCCGGGCCGATTTTTTTCGCCCGTTTTCACCGCCTGCGCGCAAGCGCGGTGCAAGATTTTTGCAAGCGGAATTACAAGTGGGCAAACCGGTCAAGCAAGCCAGCGGCAAATGGGCCGTGCAGTTCATGGCGGCGGATCGGCTGAATCTCGGTTGCCACGCCGCGAAACGTCAGCGGTCATTCCTGTTCGCGGTTGTTGATGCCGTCGGCGGCGATCTGACGGTAGCCTGCCCAGCTACGCTCGCCACATAAGCGGCAGCCGCAACCTCCTTCTCAACCGTCTCTGCTACTCCTTGGCGTTGTCAGTGGTCAGCATGTCCGGCTCCGAGAAATAGGGATGTGGCCATACCTACCAACGGAGTCACCACGTCCTGCCTGCGCTCGTACCCATGTTGCGGCCCGGAGTGCCGGCGGCTTTTTGTCGAAAACCACAAAACGACAAGTCCGCCACCTCTTGGAGCGGGCCATTGATGGCGCCGGTTGCCGCCCGGCGCAAGGTGTCGTCCAGGAACCCCCAACCGATTCCCCTTGCGGCTTGCGCCATCTTCGACGCGCGTTGTACTGGTTGCGGAGCCGTGGAATCGAACCACGTATCTCTGGCTTATGGGGCCAGCGGATTGCCACTTTCCTTGCCCGCGATTGACTTGCGGAGAGCCACCTGCTCTACCAACCTGATCTACACCGCAAAAATCTTTCGACGCACTCGCCCTGCGCGAAATGTTGCACTTTCTGTATCGCTTTGCAAGAAAAGTGATACATGAAGTCCCTTGCTGCTTGATACAGTCCCAAAATGGGACTGTAATTACACCATGCGAATCATTGCCATCAGTACCGTGCGATCCTACTGGCTCAAACGCCCGGATGCCGAGCGCCCGCTACGGGCCTGGATAGCCGAAGTGCAGGCCGCCCAATGGGCCAGCCCCGCCGACGTGAAGGCGCAGTTTCGCAACGCCAGCATCCTGCCGGATCGCCGCGTGGTGTTCAACATCAAGGGCAACGAGCATCGTCTGGTGGTAGTCATCGCCTACGCCTTCGGCGCAGCCTGCGTCAAGTTCGTAGGTAGTCCGCCCTGAACAACTCTCAACTCCTTGTCGCAGTTGAAGATTTCAGAGTTTTCCCAGTGCACGGTTTGCAAGGTTTGTCGTTATA
>WRJY01000250.1 GCA_009778355.1 Desulfovibrionaceae bacterium
TGCAAATCCTCGCCATAGCGGGGCTATGGCTGCGGTTTGCGCCTTGCATCCCATCCCGAAAAGGTGTCTGCGCGGGCCCGCTGAGATCGCAAACAGGCTCTTAGGGCCTGTTCTGGTCTGAAGTCAGCGGCCCCAGCCGCGCGGGCCGCTCGAGTTTTCCCTGACCTTCTGCGCTGGCTCACTTCTGCGGGTCGTACAGCTTTTCCTTGATGAACAGCGCGGGGATGATGCCGCAAAAAAAGTACGCCACGCCCAGCAGCAGAAAGCCGGTGCCGATGGAGCCGTGCGTGGCCAGGAAGCCGATGATCGCCGGCGCCAGCGCCGCGCCCACGCGCCCGATGTTGTAGGCGCCGCCCACGGCGCTGCCGCGAATACGGGTCTCGAAGCTCTCGGTCATGTAGGTGGCATTGACGCCATAGGGAATGCCGTACAGGAAGCCGAAAATGGTCATCAGGTAAATGATGCTTTCCGGCGACTGGTACAGCACGATCACCGGCAGGAAGATGGCCGTGCCCAGCGCGCCGAAGGCGAAGATGAAGCGCCGCCCGAACCGGTCAGCCAGCCAACCGGCGACGATCTTGCCGATGATCATCGCGACATAGGTGCCAATCATGTAGCCGGTCATGGCCTTGAAGTTCATGTGCAGCTCTTTTTCCAGATAGGTCGGCATCCAAGTGCTGACGCCGTAGTAGCCGAATTGCAAAAAGCACGCCGTGAACGCCCACAGCATGAACATCCGGGCATGGGCCGGGTTGCTGAAGATCAGGCGCCACGAGCCGTCGCGCTGCTTCGCGCCACCGGCGCCGGCAGCCTTGTCGGCGGTCAGTTTGGCGCGCATGGCCTGCCAGTTGGGCGGCTCGGGCACGATGAACTGCATCAGCACCGCCATGACGACCGGGATGATGGCGATGTAGAACAGCCAGCGCCAGCCGTAAGTTGGCAGGATCCAGCCGGCCAGCAGAGTGGCAACCAGGTAGCCGACCGACCAGCCCGCTTGCAACGAGCCGAGCACCGTGGTGCGGTAGCGGGTGGGCACGTATTCGGCCATCAACGTGTTGCCGACCACATACACCGCGCCCAGGCCGACCGAGGCGAAGAAACGCGCCACGGCGAACTGCATGTAGGTCTGCGTCAGCCCCAGGATGGCGGTGCCGATCGAGAAGATGACGATGCACCAGACCGTGACGCGCACGCGGCCAAACCGGTCGGCCACCCAGCCGCCCCAGATGCCGCCAACGGCCATGCCCACCAGCGTGATGGTGGCCAGGTAGCCGGCCAACTGGTTGTCGATGCCGAATTCCTGCTTCAGGCTCGACAGGCTGTAGGACAGGAACATGAAATCCGCGCCATCCACCATCAGCGCCAGAAAAACGAAGACGAATACGGCGATCCAGATGCGGTCGCCGGCCGCGGGTTGCGCGGGTTTCACGGAAAGGTTTTGCACGTGGTTTTCCTCCTTGATTTCAATTCACAAGATCAACAATATCTCTGCGTCATTGCCGCCTGCGCGGGAATGACGGTGGGGAACAGGTGGAATCAAACATCCACCTCCACGGCATCGCCGTGCAGTTCCATGAGTTCGCGCCGCGCGGCGGCTTCTCCCTTGCCCATGAGTTTGGTCATTTCGGCGGCGGTCTGGCTGAAGTCGAGCGGCGCCAGCCGCACCGGCAGCAGGCGGCGGGTGTCGGGGTTGAGGGTGGTTTCCCACAGTTGTTCGGCGTTCATCTCGCCCAGGCCCTTGAAGCGGCTGATGCTCCATTTGCCTTCGGGCACGCCGTCTTTGCGCAGTTTGTCGAGCATGGCGGCCAGCTCGCTTTCGTCCAGCGCGTACATCTTGGCGGCGGGCTTTTTACCGCGCGCGGGCGCGTCCACCCTGAACAGCGGCGGGCGCGCGACGAAAACGTGCCCGGCGTCGATCAGCCTGGGGAAGTGGCGCAAAAACAGCGTCAGCAGCAGCACCTGGATGTGCGAGCCGTCCACGTCCGCATCCGACAGGATGCAGATCTTGCCGTAGCGCAGGCCAGACAAATCCACATCATCGCCCGGGCCGTGCGGATCGACGCCGATGGCCACCGCGATGTCGTGCACCTCGGTGTTCTTGAACAGCAGGTCGCGCTCGACCTCCCAGGTGTTGAGCACCTTGCCGCGCAGCGGCAGCACGGCCTGCGTTTCCTTGTCGCGGCCCATCTTGGCGCTGCCGCCGGCGGAATCGCCCTCGACCAGAAAGACCTCGTTGAACGCGATGTCGCGGCTTTCGCAGTCGGTCAGCTTGCCCGGCAGCACGGCTACGCCGCTGCCCTTGCGCTTTTCGACTTTCTGGCCGGCGCGCTGGCGGCTTTGCGCGGCCTTGATGGCCAGTTCGGCCAGCCGCTTGCCGTGCTCGACATGCTGATTCAGCCACAGCTCCAGCGCCGGGCGCACGGTGCCGGACACCAGCCGCAGCGCGTCGCGCGAATTCAGCCGCTCCTTGATTTGGCCCTGGAACTGCGGGTCCAGCACCTTGGCCGAGAGCACATAACTGGCCCGCGCGAACACGTCTTCGGGCATCAGCTTGACGCCCTTGGGCAGCAGCGCGTGCAGATCGATGAAGCCCTTGACGGCCTGGAACAGCCCGTCGCGCAGCCCGCTGTCGTGCGTGCCGCCGGCGGTGGTGGGGATCAGATTGACGTAGCTTTCGCGCACCGGCTGGCCGTCTTCGGTGAAGGCCACGGCCCACTGGGCGCCTTCGCCCTCGGCAAAGGCGTCGGCATCCTTGCCGGCGTAGCCCTCGCCCTCGAAGATGGGAATCACGGCATCGGCGGGCAGCGTCTGCTCCAGGTAGTCGCGCAGGCCGCCCTTGTACTGCCAGGTCTGGATGTCCTTTTTCTTTTCGTCGATGAGCTGCACCGTCACGCCCGGCATCAGCACGGCCTTGCTGCGCAGCAGGTGCACCAGGTCGGCCTGGGGCAGCGCGGGCGACTCGAAGTATTTGGCGTCGGGCCACACGCGCACCGTGGTGCCCTGCTTGCGGTCGCCCTCGGCCTGCTTGCGCAGCGCAAGCGGCTCGACCACGTCGCCGCCCTCGAAGGCCATGGCGGCGACCACGCCCTCGCGGTGGCTGGCAACCTGCATGCGCCTTGCCAGCGCGTTGGTCACACTCACGCCCACGCCGTGCAGGCCGCCCGAAAAACTGTAGGCCTGGCCCTGACCCTTGTCGAACTTGCCGCCCGCGTGCAGGCGGGTGTAAACCAGTTCCAGCACCGGCGCCTTTTCCTCCGGGTGCGGGCCATAGGGAATGCCGCGGCCATCGTCCTCGACGCCGACCGAACCGTCGGCGTGCAGCGTAACGCGAATCTTCTTGCCGTAACCGGCCAGCGCCTCGTCGGCGGCGTTGTCGATCACCTCCTGGATGATGTGCAGCGGGGTGTCGGTGCGGGTGTACATGCCGGGCCGCTGCTTGACGGGTTCCAGCCCTTTCAGCACCCGGATCGAACCTTCGGAGTAACCGGCGTTGGAGGAGGCGGTTTGCGTAGCCATAACCACGTATTGTAACTTTCCGGGTCTCGGCAACTGGATGCAAACACAGCCCGCGCTGAAATGCCGCCAGCCGCCAGTCAGGCGCTGGATTCGGTCAGACGCGCAATGTGAACATTGCGGACGCTGGGGACGATTCCTGCCGGCGAACTGGCACGCTGCTTCGATCTTGGCGATGAGGGTCGTGCGTGGCTCTTCGCAGGCGCTGCCTTGCGGGTGCCATCAAAATGGCGAGAAACAGGCACTCAGCGCAAGGCGGCGTTGATCTTCTCCAGCGCCTGGGCGCCGGGGCAGAGGTCGGCGGAGCCGAGGGCGTTGAGCGGGCGCTCGATGGTGTTCAGCGCCGTGTGCAGGTCGGTGGCCAGCGGATCGACGTAGAGCAGGCCGGTGACGATTTCGCCCATTTCCTGATGGCGCTGCATGTACGCCATGGCGGCGTAGCGGTCGCCGGGGTTGTAGTCGGGGTGCAGGCTGCGCAGGCGCAGCAGGGTGCCGTCGTGCTGGCGCACGTTCATGACTTCGCCGGGCGCCATGTCGATGCTGATCGGCTCGTGGCTGCCGATGAAGTCGATGCGGCTGACGGCCTCGTTGTGCTCGCGCACGTAGTCGTAGCTCTTGGTGCTGCCGGGGTGGTTGTTGAACGACACGCAGGGGCTGATGACGTCGATGAAGGCCGCGCCGCCGTGGCTCAGGGCACCCTTGATGAGGGGGACTAGCTGCGCCTTGTTGCCCGAAAAGCTGCGCCCCACGTAAGTGGCGCCCAGTTGCAGGGCGAGGGCCACCAGATCCACCGGGCTGTCGGTGTTGACGACGCCTTTCTTGCTTTTGGAGCCCTGGTCGGCGGTGGCGGAGAACTGGCCCTTGGTCAGGCCATAGACGCCGTTGTTTTCGACGATGTAGGCCATGCGCACGCCGCGCCGCATGGCGTTGGCGAACTGGCTCAGGCCGATGGAGGCCGAGTCGCCATCGCCGGAGATGCCCAGGTACAGCAGGTCGCGGTTGGCCAGGTTGGCGCCGGTCAGCACGCTGGGCATACGGCCATGCACGGTGTTGAAGCCGTGCGAGGCGCCGAGGAAGTAGTCCGGCGTTTTGGAGCTGCAACCAATGCCGGAGAGCTTGGCGACGCGATGCGGTTCGATGTCGAGCTGCCAGCAGGCCTCGATGATGGCCGCCGAGATGGAATCGTGCCCGCAGCCGGCGCACAGCGTGGAGATTTTGCCTTCGTAGTCGCGCCGCGTGTAGCCGACTTTGTTGGCGGCCAGCGTGGGGTGGTGCAGCTTGGGTTTGGCGAGGTAGGTCATGCACGCTCCTTGTTGACGCGCTTGGCAGTCAGGTCGGCAATGGTTTCGGTGATGAAGCGCGCCGTGATCGGCGTGCCGTCATAGTGCAGCACGGGCGTCAGACGGGCCGGATCGACGCCGATTTCGTTGACCAGCAGGCTGCGCATCTGCGCATCGCGGTTCTGCTCGACGACGAACACCTGCTCGTGCTGGGCCAGGAATTCGGCCACGCTGCCTGGGAACGGAAAGGCGCGCAACCGCATGGCGTCCACATGGATGCCGCGCTGTTCCAGCGTTTGCAGCGCCTCACGCATGGCCGGGCTGGTGGAGCCGAAATAGATCACGCCCAACGGCGTCTTTTTGGGCGCCGCACGCTGCACCGGCTGCGGCACCAGGGTGGCGGCGGTGCGGAATTTTTTCAGCAGCCGCTCCATGTTGTAGATGTAGTCGGGGCCGCGTTCGGAGTAGCGCGCATAGGCATCGCGCGTGGTGCCGCGCGTGAAGAAGCTGCCCAGGCTGGGGTGCGTGCCCGGCAGCGTGCGCCACGGAATGCCGTCGCCGTCCACGTCCTTGTAGCGGCCAAAGTCGCGCCCGGCTTCGAGCTCTTCGGCGCTCATGACCTTGCCGCGGTCGTAAGTGCGGCTGTCGTCCCACGCAAAGGGCTCGCACAGGCGCTGGTTCATGCCGATGTCGAGGTCGGTCATGACGAAGATCGGCGTTTGCAGCCGCTCGGCTAGGTCGAGCGCGGCGGCGGAGTGCTCGAAGCACTCGTGCGGGTCTTCGGGAAACAGCAGCACGTGCTTGGTGTCGCCGTGCGAGGCATAGGCGCAGGCCAGGATGTCGGACTGCTGCGTGCGCGTGGGCATGCCCGTCGATGGGCCGCCGCGCTGCACGTTGATGAGGGTGATGGGGATTTCGGCGAAGTAGGCCAGGCCGATGAACTCGCTCATCAGCGAAATGCCCGGCCCCGACGTGGCGGTGAAGGCGCGCGCGCCGTTCCAGCCGGCGCCCACCACCATGCCGATGGAGGCCAGTTCGTCCTCGGCCTGCACGATGGCAAAACGCTGCCGGCCCGTGGCCGGGTCGATGCGGAATTTGGAGCAGTATTTCTGGAACGATTCGGGCACCGACGACGAGGGCGTGATGGGGTACCACGCCGACACCGTGGCGCCGCCGTACACGCAGCCCAGCGCGGCGGCGCTGTTGCCATCGGTGAAAATGCGCTTGCCCACGGCATCGGCGCGCCGCACTTGCAGCCCGACGCGGCGCCCGCTCAAATGTTCGCGCGCGAAGTCGCAGCCCAGGCGCAGGGCCTGCACGTTGGAGGCCAGCAGCCGTTCCTTGCCCTTGTACTGCTCGCCAAAGAGCTTTTCAATCACCTCTGGCTCGATGCCCAGCAGCACCGCCAGCGCGCCCACGTAGATGATGTTCTTGAACAACTGGCGCTGGCGCGCGTCTTGATAGACGGCGTTGCAGATTTCGGTCAGCGGCATGGCGATGACGGTGATGTCGTCGCGGAACTTCGATTGCGGCAGCGCGCGTGTGCTGTCGTAGAACAGGTAGCCGCCGGGTTCGAGCTCGGCCACGTCGGCGTCCCAGGTCTGCGGGTTCATGGCCACCATCATGTCGGTGCCGCCGCGCCGGCCCAGGTGGCCGGCTTCGGTCACGCGCACTTCGTACCAGGTCGGCATACCCTGGATGTTGCTGGGAAAGATGTTGCGCGGGCTGACCGGCACGCCCATGCGCAGGATGGCCTTGGCGAACAGTTCGTTGGCCGATGCCGAGCCCGAGCCGTTGACGTTGGCGAATTTGATGACGAAGTCGTTCACGGCCTCGATGGGCCGCGCTGCGTCCCTGGCAGGCGTTTTGGATGGCAGGGTGGCGCTCATGTCCGCGCCTCCTGCGGCTGGCCGCGCGTTTGGCGCGCCGCCGGTCCGGCCAGTGTTATTTTCAGCAGGAATTTCTGCATATCCCAGGCTCCAGTCGGGCAACGTTCGGCGCACAGGCCGCAATGCAGGCAGACGTCTTCGTCCTTGACCATCACGCGGCCCGTCTTCAGGCCGCCTGATACATACAGGCTTTGTTTCAGGTTGCGCGCCGGCGCTTTCAGCCGCTGGCGCAAGTCGGCCTCATCGCCGTCGGCGGTGAAGGTGATGCAGTCCATCGGGCAAATATCGACGCAGGCATCGCACTCGATGCACGCCGTTTCGGTAAAGACGGTTTGCACGTCGCAGTTCAGGCAGCGTTCGGCTTCCTTGAAGGCGGTGGCGGCGTCGAAACCCAGTTCCACCTCCACGCCGATACTGGCCAGCGCGCGCTCGGCCTTTTCCCAGGGCACTTTGTGGCGCAGGTCGTTGGAGGTTTCGTTGTCGTAGCTCCATTCGTGGATGCCCATTTTCTGCGACACCAGGCTGGTGGCAGGCGCGGGGCGGTGATCGACCGGCTCGCCGTGCAGCAGCTTGTCGATCGACACCGCGGCATCGTGTCCGTTGGCCACGGCCTCGATGATGTTCTTGGGGCCGAAGGCCGCGTCGCCGCCGAAGAACACGTGCGGCAGCGACGATTGCAGGCTGCGCTTGTCGAGCGCGGGCAGGCCCCATTTGTCGAAATCGATGCCGCAGTCGCGCTCGATCCACGGGAAGGCGTTTTCCTGCCCCACGGCCACCAGCGCCTCGTCGCATTCAAAGAAGGCGTCCGGCTCGCCGGTGGGCAGCAGCGTGCGGCGGCCCTGGCGGTCGTACTCGGCGCGCACCAGCTCGAAGCGCATCCCGACCAGCTTGCCGCCTTCGTGCACGAACTCCTTGGGCACGTGAAAGTTGAGAATCGGAATGCCTTCGTGCTGCGCGTCTTCCTTCTCCCAGGGCGAAGCCTTCATTTCGGCGAAGCCGCTGCGCACGATGACTTTCACGTCAACGCCGCCCAGGCGGCGCGCGGAGCGGCAGCAGTCCATCGCGGTGTTGCCGCCGCCCAGCACGATCACCCGTTTGCCGATGTGCTTGACGTGGCCGAACGACACCGAAGCCAGCCAGTCGATGCCGATGTGGATGTGCGCTGCTGCCTCCTTGCGGCCGGGAATGTCCAGATCACGTCCGCGCGGCGCGCCGCAGCCGACGAAGATCGCGTCCCAGCCCTGCGCCAGCAGCGCCTTCATCGAATCGACGCGCTCGCCGCTGCGAAACGTCACGCCGCCCTGATCGAGGACGTAGCCCGTCTCTTCGTCGATCACCGACTCGGGCAGGCGAAAGCGCGGAATCTGCGAGCGGATGAAGCCGCCCGCCTTCGGCTCGCCGTCGAACAGCGTCACCTGATAGCCCAGCGGCGCCAAGTCGCGCGCTACCGTCAGCGAGGCCGGGCCAGCGCCCACGCAAGCAATGCGCTTGCCATTGGGCGGCCCGGCCTTGGGCATGCGCGTGCGCACCTCGTCCTTCATGTCGGCGGCCACGCGCTTGAGCCGGCAGATCGCCACCGGTTCGGGCTTTTTCGCGTTGCTTTGTTCCACCCGGCCACGCCGGCATGCGGGCTCGCAGGGCCGGTCGCAGACGCGGCCCAGCACGCCGGGAAACACATTGGCGGCCCAGTTGACCATGTAGGCGTCGCCATAGCGGCGCTGGGCGATCAGCCGGATGTATTCAGGAACCGGCGTGTGCGCCGGACAGGCGTACTGGCAATCGACGACCTTGTGAAAATAGCCTGGGTTGGCAAGATTGGCTTTGTGCAATGCTGTCTCTCCTGAATACCGCCCGCTGCCGGGGGAAAAGGGCCTTGCGAGTCTACCGCCAATATATGCCCCGTTGCGGGCCCTCGGGCTGGATGAAATACCGACCAGGTTCAGAAAAATTCATGCCGCGGCTTGCAGCAGCCGATCCAGCGCCGCGGCGATTTGCTCGGCGCTTTGGCTGGCGGGTAAATCGAGTTGGGGCGCCAGCGCCGGCAGCGCCGCCGCGCCTTCGGCTTGCAGTTTTTTGACGGCCTGGCCCGCCTCGCGCGGCGAGTCGAAGGCGCGGCTTTGCAGCAGGGCGCGGCCCGT
>WRJY01000251.1 GCA_009778355.1 Desulfovibrionaceae bacterium
GTGGCGATCTCGATCCCCTTGTTCAGCGCAGCCTGCCCTTCCGGGCGGGAAACATAGGCAACGAGTATGGTCATGGGGCGTTTCCTTGCGGCATTGAATGGTGACGCGGCAAAAACCGCGGCGCCACGACATTCCGGGCGATTGTATGTCTGCCCGGAAAACAGAGCGGGGCGGCAAAAATCATCCATGCCCAGCCCAACGCCACAAACAAAAAAGCCATTGGGGTTGGCCAGTTTCCGAGAGAAAATCAAGCGCCAAGCCGCCACCGAACCGTGGCGTGAACTTCGGATGCAGCCACGCATTTTGAATGCATTGCGCTGTTCCTGAAAACTTCAGGGCGCATCGAGGGCCGTTCGCGTAATGGCGGAGTGATTACAGGGAATGGGTGTGGCGAGCCACAGCCGTGCCCAGAAAGGCTGGCGCCAGTCCTGTGAGTTGATGGGCCGCGACACGCAGCGCGGGCAGGTATTTTTTGACGGCTTCTTCGCGTGTTGTTTCCCCCGATAGCAGATTCACGCTGATTGAGGCCACGGCATTGAGACGCTCGTCGCGTACCGGCACGGACAGCCCGGCGATGTATTCATCGAACTCTCCGTCCACCCACGCATAGCCATCGCGCCGTACGCAGGCAAGGGACTCCAGTAACGCGGACTTCTCGCATACCGTGCGCGCGGTGTAAGCGCGTAGAGGGACTTCGTCGAGGAAGCGTTCAAGAAAATCCGCCGTCTGGAAACCGAGTATCGCGCGTCCTGGCGCCGTGGCCAAAGCCGGCACGTGGGTGCCTACGCCAAGGCTTAACGACATGATTTTCAGTGAGGGGATGCGCAGCACAAACACCGCATCGCGCCCGTCGAAAACGCACATCGCGCACGACTCGACGACTTGGGTCCACAAAGTTTCCAGCGCGCGCTGCGCATGCCCCCAAAACGGTAGCGAGGTGAGGTAGCTTGTGCCGAGCGTCAAGATCTTCGGGGTCAGCCGGAATCCTCGAGATTCGGATTCCGTGGCGTAGCCTAGTTCGCAAAGCGTCAGCAGGATGCGGCGGACTACTGTCCTGGGGAGCTTGGTCGAGGCGGCAACTTCGGCCACCGTATGTGTGCCGTCGCGTTTGCCCAGCGAGTGAATTACCGCCAGGCCGCGCGCAAAAGAGCGAACAAAACCGTCGTTGCTTGGATTGGTCATGGGGAAGGCGTTGACAACAGCATGGCGCTGTCAATTTTCACTGTTGACAGTCTATCAAGCTGCCTATAGACTACGAAAACGGTCGTGAATGACCGTCAGGCGGATAATTTAATCCGTATTCAATGACTGGAGACATTCCTATGCGGCGTTTTTTCTCTAAAAACTACAGTCTTGGCGTCATCTTTGCCTTGTTTGCCGGGCTGGCTGCGCCGACGGCGTCTGGAGCAGATGTCCCGGCTTTCCGAGCGACCAAGCCCCTGCGTCTCATCGCGCCGGGCGCGCCGGGCGGCATTCTTGACTTGAGCAGCCGGCTTCTCGGCAAGTCATTGTCCGAGCAGATCGGTCAGCCGGTGATCGTGGAAAACGCGCCTGGCGCCGGCGGCATCATTGGCATTCAAGCCATGCTGCACGCGCCGGCGGACGGCTACACGTTGGTGATGGGCAGCCTCGGCCCCAATGCGGCCAACTATGCGCTGCATAACAACCTTCCCTACAAGCCGGACGATCTCGCGCCTGTGGTGCAGGTATTGCGCATGCCCAACGTGCTGGTGGTGAACTCCGAATCGCCGGTGAAAACCATTGCCGACCTGAAGGCGTATGCAGCCAAGAAACCAAACGGGCTATCCGTGGCGGTGTCAACCAGCGGATCTTCCGGCCACTTGGCCGGCGAACTGATCAAGCAGCAAATCGGTATTTCCGCCGTGAACGTGATCTACCGTGGCGCGGCCCCGGCTCTGAGCGATCTTCTCGGCGGGAGGGAGGATTTCATGGTTGACAACCTCATTACCTCGCTACCGCTGGTGCGCTCCGGCAAGTTGCGCGCCATTGCGGTGACCACGAAGGCGCGCGCGCCGGAGTTGCCTGACGTGCCGACCATGGCCGAATCCGGCTATCCCGATATCGATGTGTCGGTATGGATCGGCCTGTTCGCTTCGGCGAAAACGCCGCCTGCCGTGGTTCGGGAACTGAACGTGGTCATCAACAAAGCTCTGGCCGATCCAATGCTGCGGGAAAGGTTGGCAGAACAAGGCGGTACCGTAGTTGGCGGGACGACAGAGCAGTTTGCAGCCTTTGTGCGCGCCGAAACGACACGCTGGACGCATGTCATCAAGGATGCAGGCATCAAGGTGGAGGATTGATCCTCGCCGCGGTTTTTCCCCAGTAGCCAGGCAATCTCATGAAAAATTCTCTTCAGAACAAAGTCATCGTTGTCACGGGCGCCGGCAACGGTATTGGCCGGGCCACGGCGCTGCGGCTTGCCGCGCATGGGGCCAAAGTGGTCGTCAATGACCTCGGTTCCAGCGGCAGCGGCGAGGGCCGTGATGCCGGTCTTGCGCAGCGCGTGGTCGAGGAAATTCGCTCGGGCGGCGGCACGGCCATTGCCAGTGCCGATTCCGTGGCGACTGCCGCAAGCGCGCAAGCCATCGTTGAGACGGCCATCAGTGCGTTCGGTCGCATTGATGGGGTCATCAACAATGCCGGCATTCTGCGCGACGGCATCTTTCACAAGATGAGCACGGACGCATGGCAAGCCGTACTTGACGTGCATCTTGGCGGCGCCTACTTCGTCAGCCGTGCGGCAGCGCCTTACTTCAGGGAACAGCAGGGCGGCACTTTTGTCCACATGACCTCCACCTCCGGCCTGATCGGCAACTTCGGTCAAGCCAACTATGCGGCGGCCAAGTTGGGTATCGTTGCCTTGTCGAAATCCATCGCGCTCGACATGGCGCGTTTCAACGTGCGCTCCAATTGCATCGCGCCGTTTGCCTGGAGCCGTTTGATCGGTCCGCTGCCAAGCGAGACAGAGGCTGAGAAGAAACGCCTGGAGCGCATGCAGGCGATGAAGCCGGAACAGGTGGCAACCGTGGCGGCGTTTCTGTCGGGCGATGCATCGGTTGATGTCAATGGCCAGGTGTTGGCTGTGCGTGGCAATGAATTGATCGTCATGAGTCAGCCGCGGCCGGTGGCATCGGTGCATCGATCCGAAGGTTGGACGCAGGAATCCCTGGCCGAACATGCCGTGCCAGCCATCAAGCGCGCCTTTATCCCGCTGGAGCGCTCGCCCGAGGTGTTCTGTTGGGATCCCATTTGAGTGATTGCAGCAATGTCCATCGATTACCACCGCTTGCGCGCTTGGGAATTTCCCGAGCAGATTTCTACATACACCGATAGTGACTGCATCCGCTACGCATTGAGTTTGGGCTTTGGCGCGGATCCGATGGACGAGACCGATCTGCCCTTCGTTTTTGAAGACGATCTGCGCGTGGCACCCACTTTTTTGTCCACGGTCGGCGCTCCGGGCGCATGGACCGCCGATCCGCGTACCGGCATCGACTGGATGCGGCTGCTGCATGGGGAGCACCGCATGTGTTTTTTTGGCGCATTGGCGGCCAACGGAGCGGTGCGCAGCCAGACGCGGGTGAGCCGGGTGGTGGATAAGGGCGCGGGGAAGGGCGCACTGGTCGTGACCGAGCGGCGCATTGCGGACAATATCAGCGGGGAATTGCTGGCGACTGTCGAGCATATCTCGTTCTGTCGCGCGGATGGCGGATTTGCCACTGCGGCTGTGCCTGGCGATACCGCTCCCGATGCGCTCCCCGCTGTGCCTGAGCGTGAACCCGATATGGTGATGTCGATGCCGACGCTGCCATCGGCCGCGCTGCTGTATCGTCTTAATGGCGACCGCAATCCAATTCACGCATTGCCCGCCGCTGCGCGCAAGGCAGGTTTCGACAGGCCGATTCTGCACGGCCTGTGTACTTACGGCATGGCTGCGCGGGCGGTACTAAAACGAGCCTGCGGCGGTGATCCCGCACACTTGACCAGTCTGTCCGTGCGCTTTTCATCCCCGTTTCTGCCGGGCGAGACGCTGCGGGTAGAAATGTGGAAAGGTAAAGGCCACGTGCAGTTGCGCGCGCTGGCGCAAGAACGCAAAGCTGTTGTGCTCAGCCACGGTATCGCGGACCTGCGCGACTGAGCCACGCCATTGAGTCAGGGAAAAATGATGATCGAGTCTATCCTTGTGCGTTATGCCCGCGAAATGCCGGATCGCGTGGCTTATTACATGGTTGCGTCGGGCCAATCCGTTACGTGGGCTGAATTGGAACGGCGTTCGCGCCAATGCGCCGCTGCGCTACTGGCCGCTGGCTTGCGCGTAGGCGACGGCATTGCGGTGCTGCTGGAAAACCATGTTCGTTACTTTGAAATTTTATGGGCGGCGCACCGCATCGGCTTGTATTACACAACCATCAGCCGGCATCTGAAAGCCGACGAAGTGAAGTACATCGTGCGCGATTGCGACGCCCGCGTTCTGTTCTGTTCGGCGCGCACCTTGAATGACCTGGAAGACGGCGCGCTTGAATCGCTGCCGATTACCCGGGTACTGCTTGATGGGCAGCGCGCCGGTTTCAGCAATTACGAGGAATGGCTTGAGCGAATTCCTGTTGATGTGGTGTTGCCGGAAACGCCGGAAGGTACGGATTTTTCCTATTCGTCCGGCACGACCGGCCTGCCCAAGGGTATCAAGCGGCCGCTCGAGAACGCCAACAACTTTTTCCGCACCAGCGATACGCCGCGGTTGCGTTGGAAAGAGCTTGATCGCAACACGGTCTATCTGTCCACCGCGCCTTTCTATCACACCGCTCCCGTACGCTGGAACATGGCGACCATGCGCGCTGGCGGTACGTCGGTGCTGATGGAAAAGTTTGATCCGTTGACGGCGCTCCAGACCATCGAACGCTTCGGCGTTACCCACGCTCAATGGGTGCCAACGATGTTTGTACGTCTGTTGCGCCTATCGGCCCAGGAGCGCGCGCGGTACGATCTTTCGACGATGCGCTATGCCATCCACGCCGCAGCGCCATGTCCGGTATCAGTCAAAGAGCAAATGATAGAGTGGTGGGGTCCCATTCTCTATGAGTTTTATAGCGGCACCGAATTGGTCGGGCGCACTTCGCTTGATTCACGGGAATGGCTTGCTCATAAGGGGTCGGTGGGCAAGCCGGAATTCGGCGAGGTTCATGTCCTGGATAAAAACGGCAACGCATTGCCGCCAGGCCAGAGCGGCGTCATTTATTTTTCCGGAGGCGGCGCGTTCGCCTACCACAACGATCCAGAAAAGACCCGCCAAGCTTACAATGACCGCGGGTGGGCTACCTATGGCGACATCGGTTATGTCGATGAGGACGGCTACCTCTATTTGACGGATCGTCTCGCCAACACCATCGTTTCGGGTGGAGTGAACATCTATCCGCAGGAAGCCGAAAACGTATTGATGAGTCACCCGGCTGTATTCGACGTGGCCGTGGTGGGTGTACCCAACGAGGAGTTTGGCGAGGAAGTCAAGGCCGTGGTGCAACTGCATGAACCAGATCGCGCCGGTCCCGCGTTGGCTGACGAATTGATTGCATTGTGTCGCAGCCGTATTTCCTCGATCAAGTGTCCGCGTTCGATTGATTTCGTCGCCGCGTTGCCACGCACCGAGACCGGCAAACTGCTCAAGCGCACAGTGAAGGCCAGCTATTGGGCGGATGAGAACCGCATTGCTCATTGATATTGATATGTCCCCAGCAACTTACCAGGCTCGGCGCGGCATGTTCACGCCCGAGCACGAGATGTACCGCGACAGCGTTGCGCGTTTTCTGGCCGACAAGGTTTTGCCGGAACACGCCAAGTGGGAAGATCAAGGTCTGGTACCGCGCGATTTGTGGCGCGCCGCAGGCGCACACGGTCTGCTGTGCCCCAGCATACCGGAGCAATACGGCGGCGGTGGCGGCGATTTTCTCCACAGCGCGATTGTCGTTGAGGAAATCGCACGCGCTCTGGCCAGTGGCGTAACGGGATTTACCACACATTCGGAGAACGTCGCCCCGTATTTACTCGAATTCGGCACCGAGGCGCAAAAGCAGACTTTCCTGCCGAAAATGGCTAGCGGCGAAATAGTCGGTTCGATTGCCATGACCGAACCTGGCGCCGGTAGCGACTTGAAGGCTATTCGTACCAGTGCAGTCAAAGTCAATGGCGGCTACCGCATCAATGGGCAGAAAACCTTCATCACCAATGGCTACCATGCCGATCGTATCTTGGTCTTTACCAAGACCGACCCGGACGCTGGGGCGCGCGGCATCAGCCTGTTCTGGGTCGATGCCACGGCCAAGGGCTTTAGCCGCGGACGCTTGCTCGACAAGGTGGGTCAGAAGGCGCAGGACACGGCCGAGCTGTTCTTTGACAACGTTTTCGTGCCCGACGACATGCTCGTTGGCGAGCCAAACAAGGGCTTTGGCTATGCCATGAGCGGCCTGATTCGAGAACGCCTGTTAATCGCCATGCGCTGCGCCACGGCGCTGGAAGTCGCATTGGATTGGACCATCGTCTATACCAAGGAACGCCGGGCTTTCGATAAAGCACTGATCGATAACCAGTTCATTCGCTTCAAACTGGCCGAGATCAAGACGCTTGCGTGCGCTACCAGAGCCTTCGTCGATAGCTGCCTGGAACAGTACATGGCTGACACGTTGACCGTGGACGGCGCGGCCATGGCCAAGTTCTGGGCTGGCGAAGCTACCCGCGCCATCGATGACCTGATGCAATTTTTCGGCGGCTATGGCTACATGCGCGAATACCCGATTGCCCGCGCCTATACCGACGTACGTCCCAACCGTATCTATGGCGGATCGGCTGAAATCATGCGCGAGGTAATCGCGCGCGCGCTGTGAATGGAACCATGCTCAAGAATCTTTCCCGTTCTATCGCCATCGCTGGCGTCGCCGAGTCCGACCTTGGCAAAGTGCCCGGCAAGACCGCGCTTGAATTGCAAGCGCAGGCGGCGCGTTTGGCGCTCGGCGATGCCGGCTTATTGCTACGCGACGTGGATGCCATCTTCGCCCATACCGATGACCGCTTTGCTGCCGTGCAGCTTGCCGAATACCTTGGCATACAGCCGAAATACGTTGATTCCAGCAACGTCGGCGGCATGTCCAATCTGATGCACGTGCGCCATGCGATGGCCGCCATTGCAGCCGGCATGTGCTCGGTGGCGCTGATTACCTACGGCAGCACCCAACTTTCCGACGGCTCGCGCAAAGGCGGCGCTGGGGCTGCAGACACACCGGAATCGCCGCGCGGCCAATTTATCCTGCCCTACGGCCATCTCAGCCCAATCGGTTATTACGCGATGGCGGCGCAACTGCACATGCACCGATATGGCACCACGCTGAAAGACTTGGCGGAAGTGGCCGTGGCGGCGCGGCATTGGGCGCAACTCAATCCAAAAGCCTATCGTCGCGAGGAGACCAGCATCGAGGAAGTCATGACGTCGCCCGTCATCGCTTCTCCGCTGCGCACACGCGACTGCTGCCTCGTTACCGATGGCGGCGGCGCACTGATCGTCACCTCCGCTGAACGCGCCCGCGACCTCAAATCAAAACCTGTTTACGTGATGGGCGCGGCCGAAACTTTTGCGCACCATTACACGCCATTCAATACGGTCGATTGGCTTGACACCGGCGTAGCAGAGACAGCCGACCAAGCTTTGCGCATGGCAGGCGTTACCCGTACTGATATTGATGTGGTGCAGATATACGATCACTTCACGATTGGAGTCATCCAATCGCTGGAGGAGTTGGGCTTTTGCAAACGAGGCGAAGGCGGCGCCTTCGTAGCCGGCGGCGCGCTTGGCCCAGGGGGGCGCTTTCCCATCAACACATCGGGCGGCGGACTTTCCTACGGGCACCCCGGCATGTTCGGCATGTTCGTGCTGATTGAAGCCGTGCGCCAGTTGCGCGGCGAGTGCGGCGCGCGGCAATTGCCGAAGGCCGATCTGGCGCTTTGTCACGCGCCGGGGCTGGTTTTTTCCTGCAACATCACGATGATTCTCGGAGGCCAAGCATGAGCGAAGCACAACGTCCCTTGCCGCGCTCAACCGCAGCTACCGAGGGATACTGGCGCGCAGCCGGCGAAGGCCGGCTCGTCGTGCAGAAATGCCACGCTTGCGGACATCTTCAGTTCTATCCGCGCAATTTGTGTTTCCAATGCCAGTCCGATCAGATCGGCTGGGATCCAGTATCTGGCTTGGGAACGATCTATACATTCACGGTCAATTACCGCGCGCCCGCCCCTTTTTTCAAAACGCGGTTGCCGTACGTGGTGGCGATCATTGAACTGGACGAAGGCCCGCGACTCATGGCGAACATCCTTGGCGTCTCACCAGAAGCCGTCGCTATCGGCAAGAGGGTGAAAGCAGTATTTGAAAAGATTTCGGATGGAATTGTCTTGCCGCAATTCCAATTATTGGACTAAAACCGCAAGCCATGCGATCAAGCGGCTTCAGTTAAAAACATGGATACAGCATAAGCGCAACGTAATGATGCAGATGGGCGGCATGCCATAGTTGGCGCGCGGCAGCATAATAAAAGCTCTATCTATTCAAAAGAGCTTGCCATGCCCATCACTGTGCTTGACCAACACACCGCGCTGATCGTCGTCGATTTGCAAAAAGGCATCGCCGGGCGAGCGCCGCCGCAGGTGTTTGCGCGGGTGCTGGAGCGCAATCAGGCGCTGCTGGCGGCGTTTCGCGGACGCGGGTTGCCGGTGGCGCTGGTCAACGTGGCGGGCGTTGCGCCGGGCCGCACCGAGCAACCGCGCCCCGCCGGC
>WRJY01000252.1 GCA_009778355.1 Desulfovibrionaceae bacterium
TGCCTGAGCAGCCCCAAGAGCCTGCCAAGGGCTTCAAGCCCTATGAGCCTGGCTATGTGCACGTGGATATCAAGTACTTGCCTCAGATGCCCGATGAGCGTCAGCGCCGATATCCAGGGCGCGATACACGCTGGAGTTTAAGCTCGAAGCGGTACGTATGGGGTGTGGAAATCGGGGGCAAGGTCAAAACTGCTCCTTGTATTTCCGCATGTATTCATCGCTGTGTGGACTTTTTCACGGAAACGGCTGAAATGATGCGGCGCAGGGCCTCTGCGCCTCTGGCAGAAAACACCATGGCACTGCTGCAACTTCGAGGGTGCGCTCAACGGCAAATCCCTCTGGCCTTTCCCGGCGAAGGCGCGGGCGGAGGGCTTCAGCCGCCGCCCTGCTGCTCCATCGCCCGGCGGTGGCGTTCGACGAATTCCTGGTAGGTGTCAATGCCGCGCAATTGCAGAATGTGGTTGCGCACCGCCGCTTCCACCAGCACGGCGATGTTGCGGCCCGCCACGACCTGGATCACCACCTTCTGGATCGGCACGCCCAGCACCTCTTCGGTCAGCGGTTCGTAGGGCAGGCGCTCGTAGTCGCGCTCCATCGTTTCGCGGCGCACCAGGTGAACGATCAGGCGCAGGCGCATGCGCCGGCGCACCGCCGTTTCGCCGAAGATGGTGCGGATGTCCAGCAGGCCGATGCCGCGCACTTCCAGCAGGTTTCGCAGCAGTTCGGGGCAGCGCCCCTCGATGGTGGTCTGGTTGACGCGAAACAGATCGACCGCATCGTCGGCCACCAGGCCGTTGCCGCGCGAGATCAACTCCAGCCCCAGTTCGCTCTTGCCCAGGCCCGATTCGCCGGTAATCAGCACGCCCAGGCCCAGAATGTCCATGAACACGCCGTGCATGACGGCGCGGTCGGCGAAATGCTTGGACAGGTAGGTTCGCAGCACGTCGATGACAAAGCCCGCCGACTCCTGCGTGGCGAACAAGGGCAGCCGCGCGCGTTCGCACATCGCCGTCAGGGCATCGGGCGCCGCCTGACCATCGCACAGCACCAGCGCCGGCGGCTCCAGCGTGACGATGCGGGCAACCCGGCGCGCGCAGTCTTCCGGCGAGGCGTTGGTCAGGTACGCCACCTCGCGCGCGCCGAGAATCTGCACGCGATAGGGATGGATGTAGTTCAGAAAGCCCACCAGGTCGGCGCCAGAGCGCGCCTCGCGGACGGCCACGTCGTCGAACCGCCGCTCCGAGGCATCCAGCCCGGCCACCCATTGCCAGCGCAGGCTGGCGCGGTGATCCTCGAACAGGACGTCGGCGCTGATGACGATCGGTTTCATGGCGGTTGTCCAAAAAGGGCCATGCTACCCGCGCGACGGCTGGCGCCGAACTTCAGACCGTCTGCACGGACTGCCAGTCGGCGATCAGCCCGTGCAACTCCTCGGTGGACGCCGCGGCCTTGATGCGCTCGCGCAAGCCGGCGTCGCTCAGCAGCTCGGCAATCTCGGACAGGATTTCCAGGTGTTTTTGCGTCGCCGCCTCGGGCACCAGCAGAAAGATCAGCAGGCCGACGGGTTGCTCGTCAGGGGCATCGAAGCCGATCGGCTGCGCCAGTTGCAGTACGGCGGCCATGGGCGCCTTCAGTCCCTTGATGCGCCCGTGCGGAATCGCCACGCCGTGACCAAGCCCGGTCGAGCCCAGGCGTTCGCGCGCGAACAGGCTGTCGGTAATCAGCGCACGCGACAGGCCGTGCAGATTCTCGAACAGCAGACCGGCTTCTTCAAAAGCGCGCTTCTTGCTCGTGGCATCGACGCCGACAAGCACCTGCGACGCCGGAAGGATGGAGGCAAGGCGATTCATCTTTGGTTACAAATTTTACGCCCGGATACACCCCGACGGCAAAGAAACAAAGCCGCCCTGCAGTAGAGCCTGCCGAGGCGGCTAGCCAACTGTGGATTTCACAGTTCTGGCCCGCCGGATGTTACATCAAATTACATTAAATGTTTGGCTGCCGCATGGTCGTGCGACTGTACCTTGTCCTTGTGGCGCGCCACCTGGCGGTTCAGCTTGTCGGCCAGATCGTCGATCGCAGCGTACAGATCCTCGTGGCTGCTCTCGGCGAACAGATCGTTGCCTTTGACACCGATCCGGCACTCCGCCCGCTGGCGCTTGTCCTTTTCCTTCTGGTTATCGACCGAGAGCAGCACCTTCACGTCCACCATCTGATCGAAGTGCCGGGTGATCCGCTCCAGCCTGGCAAGCACGTAACTGCGCAACGCGGGGGTGACTTCGAGGTGATGTCCGCTGATCGTGAGGTTCATGACAAAAGGTTCCTTCTTCAAATGCCCAGCCGGCCAGCTCCACGGGGATCTGGCGGCCAGAAAACCGGCAGGCGCAGCCTGAACGCCATCGCACTGCCCAAGTGCTAGCTTACTATGGCCCGTATCAACGCCGAAATCAACCCTGCAAGCATGGTTTTTCAGATCCGGAGCGCGGCATCGGCATCATCGGCGCTCAACGCCTGTTCAGTGTCTTTTCGCCGCCGCGTTGAGCCGCAATCGGGATGAGTTGGCGGCCAAGTCGCGCCGCATGGGCTTGTGCCCATGCAAGCGGCTTGGCCGCCAAATCGCCCGATTTCGGCCCAACCCTCCGGGCAGACACCTTTTCGGGCAGTCTGCGGCGCTGCGGCGCTTGCCCATGGATGCGCTATGGGCTGCGCGCCGCGCCTTGCATCCCATCCCGAAAAAGCGCCTGCGCGATGGCGAAAAGACACTGAACAGGCTCTCAGGTTCGTGGTGGTAGCCCGCAGGGGCTGCAAGCGTTGCGCTCACTTGGCGTCGTCCGGCAGCTCGCGCGTTGTCTGCTGCATGGCGCTCTCGACTTGCTGCTTGACCTGCTGCTGTATCTGCTGGCTTTGCTCGCGCACGCTGGCCGGCGCCGATGCCGCGCCGGCAGCGCCCGGCGGCAGCGCGGAAGCTGGCACCACGGCCACCTGGCGCGTGCTCAGCCAGCCCATGAAGAGCAGCACCAGCAGCAAGGCGATCAATCCAAAACTGCGCATCTCGTTCACTCCTTTTGTGTTGATGAAGCGGGCGCCATGCCCAGCGCCCGCATCCAGCCGGCCAGCGCCTGCTGTTCGGGCGTGCCGGCGGCGCAGGCGGCGTGCATGGCGGCATGGGCCTGCGGGCGGTGCTGGTTGAGCTTGAGCTTGCATTGCCAGCCGTCCACCGCCAACTCGAACGCCACGATGCCGTCCAGCATCTGGCGCTGGAAGCCGCTGTCCAGGCCGCGCCACTGCTGGGCGTAGGCCGGTTCATGGTCGCCGATCAGGGCCTCGAGCAGGCGCTCCTTGCCCGCCGCGTCGTCGTGTGCCAGCAGGCGCGCCGTCACGGTGCAGTGCACGGCCAGGTAATTCCAGGTCGGCACGCGCGCCAGGTCGGGGTACACGCCGGGCGACATGTAGGCGTGCGGGCCAAGAAACGTGACCGTGGCGCGAGGCCGCGCCGACAGATGCCGCCATGCCGGATTCGCCCGCGCCACGTGGCCCAGCAGGGCGAAGGCGCCGCCCTCCTCCGCCGGATGATCGGCCAGGTGCAGCGGCAGGTGGGTGACGAAGGGCTGGCCCTGGTCGTCGAGCGTAATCAGGCTGGCCAATGGGTGCTCACGCATCAGGCGGGCGGCGATCCGCGGGTCCTGGCTGGCGAATTGCGGCGGGAGGTACATGGGAAAGATGGTAGCGCCTTTAACTCACTGCCATCCGTAGCGGCGCGTGTAAAAACCCTTCATGGCCTGGGTCAATCCCATGTAGGCCAGCAGGATCAGCGGCAGGAACACGAAGTACAGCGGCGGCAGGGCTTGCAGCTTGAAGTAGTGCGCCAGCGGCCCCATCGGCAGAAAGAGGCCGATGGCCATGATGACCCCGGTCATCACCATCAGCGGCGTGGCGGCGCGGCTCTGGATGAACGGGATTTTCGGCGTGCGGATCATGTGCACGATCAGCGTCTGCGTCAGCAGGCCGACGATGAACCAGCCCGACTGGAACAGGGTCTGCTTTTCCGGCGTGTTGGCGCCGAACACGAACCACATCATCAGGAAGGTGCTGATGTCGAACACCGAGCTGATGGGCCCGAAGAACAGCATGAAGCGGCCAATTTCGCCCGGCTGCCAGCGCTGCGGCTGGCGCAGCAGTTCGTCGTCCACGCGGTCGAACGGGATGGCGATCTGCGACACGTCGTACAGCAAGTTCTGCACCAGCAGGTGCATCGGCAGCATCGGCAAAAACGGAATGAACGCCGAGGCGACCAGCACCGAGAACACGTTGCCGAAGTTGGAACTGGCCGTCATCTTGATGTACTTGAGCATGTTGGCGAAGGTAGTGCGCCCTTCCAGCACGCCTTCTTCCAGCACCATCAGGCTCTTTTCCAGCAGGATGATGTCGGCGGCTTCCTTGGCGATGTCCACCGCCGTGTCCACCGAGATGCCGATGTCGGCGGCGCGCAGCGCCGGCGCGTCGTTGATGCCGTCGCCCATGAAGCCGACCACATGGCCGTTGCCTTTCAAGAGGCGCACGATGCGCTCCTTGTGCGCGGGGGTGAGCTTGGCGAACACGTTGTGGCTTTCCACCGCGCCGGCCAGCGCGGCGTCGCTCAGGCGCTCGACATCGCCGCCGAGCAACATGCCGCTTTCCTGCAAGCCCACTTCGCGGCAAATCTTGGCGGTGACCAGTTCGTTGTCACCGGTCAGCACCTTCACCGCCACGCCGTGCGCGGCCAGCGCCTTCAGCGCCGGGGCGGTGGATTCCTTGGGCGGATCGAGGAAGGCGACGTAGCCGATCAGCGTCAGCTCGCGCTCGTCGGCCACGCCATAGGTTTCCTGCACCGGCGGCAGTTCCCTGGCGGCCACGGCCACCACGCGCAGCCCCTCTTCGTTCAAATCAGCGGTGACCTGGCGGATGCGCGCCAGCAATTGCGGCGTCAGCGGCTCGGTGGCCTCGCCGTGACGCACCCGGGTGCACACCGACACGATTTCCTCCACCGCGCCCTTGGTGATGACCAGGTGGTGTTCATCGTGCTCGGCCACCACCACTGACATGCGGCGGCGGTTGAAGTCGAACGGAATTTCATCGACCTTGCGGAAATTGCGGGTCGGCTCCAGTTCGCGGTGCACCTCGGCGTGCTCCAGCACCGCCACGTCGAGCAGGTTCTTCAGCCCGGTCTGGTAGTAGCTGTTGAGGTAGGCCAGTTCCAGCACGTCGTCGGACTCCTGGCCCCACACATCGACGTGCCGCGCCAGAAAAATCTTGTCCTGCGTCAGCGTGCCGGTCTTGTCGGTGCACAGCACGTCCATGGCGCCGAAGTTCTGGATGGCGTCCAGCCGCTTGACGATCACCTTCTTGCGCGACAGCAGCACCGCCCCCTTGGCCAGCGTGGAGGTGACGATCATCGGCAGCATTTCCGGCGTCAGGCCGACGGCAATCGACAGCGCGAACAGCAGCGCCTCCATCCAGTCGCGCTTGGTGAAACCGTTGATGAGCAATACCAGCGGCGCCATCACGAACATGAAGCGGATCAGCAGCCAGCTCACCTTGTTCACGCCGGACTGAAACGACGTCGGCGCGCGTTCGGTGGCGGTGACGCGGCTGGCCAGCGCGCCAAAGTAGGTGGCGTTGCCGGTGGCCAGCACCACCGCCGTCGCCGAGCCGGACACCACGTTGGTGCCCATGAACAGGATGTTGTCCAGCTCCAGCGGGTTGATGGCCCCGGCATCGCGCTGGACGGCGAATTTCTCCACCGGCATCGACTCGCCGGTCATCGCCGCCTGCGCCACGAACAAATCCTTGGCCGTCAGCGCACGGCAATCGGCGGGGATCATGTCGCCCGCCGAAAGCATGATCACGTCGCCAGGCACCAGCAGCTTGATCGGCAGTTCCACGCGCTGCGACCCCTTGACGTGCAGATGCACGCCAAAGAAATGTTCAGCGTCCTGGGCCGCTTCTTCAGACAGGTCGCGGCGCAGCACCGTGGCGGTGTTGCTGACCATCGCCTTCAGCGCGTCGGCGGCCTTGTTGGCCTTGGCCTCCTGCCAAAAGCGCAGCAAAGTGGACAGCACCACCATCGTGCCGATTACGAAGGCAGCCTGCATGTCGTCGGTCACGAAGGAAATGACCGCCAGCAGCGTCAGCAGCAAATTGAACGGATTGCGAAACGACAGCCACAGGTGCATCCACCACGGCAACGGCTTTTCCTGCTCGATCTCGTTCAAGCCGACGCGCGCGCGCACCGCCTCGGCCTGCGCCTGGCTCAAGCCGTCGGGGCGGCTGTCGAGCTGCCCGAGCAGCGCATCGGCATCGGCGGTGGCGGCGTTGACCAGGCTGCCACCCAGCCCGGCGGGCAATTCCCGGCTGACCCCGGTGCGGGTCAGCGCGTCCAGCATCGCCAGGCGGCGAAAGTGCCGGCTGACGCGGTGGGCACGAAGAAAGCCAGCGAAAATTTCTTTCAGCCATGCGAAGTTCATTTTTCTTCTCCTGAATCAGTCAAGGCAGGAAAGGCGCCGACAGCAACCGCAGGCCAATCGAAAACCACCGTTGCCGCATGTCGCCGCCAAAGCGATTGCCGTAAGTCACATCGAGCTGAACGCGATCAGTCACCAGCCAATGACGCAGGCCGACTTGGTACAAGGGCTTGCCCCGGTTCTGGCCGAAGGTCTCGGCAATCAGCCAGGTGCACCCGGCAAGCTGTGTTTCGGTACCCAATCCCCAGGTCAGGCGGTTGCGCCCCGTCTGCCCTTCGCGCAGCCAACCCAGGTTGGTGTGCACCGCCAGGGCATCATCGCGAAACAGGAAACTGGCCGGCACATAGGCGTACCAATCACGCTGTCCGTCATTGACCCGAGGATGGCGCGACGCGCCGACCGCCAGCCCGATGCCCCAGCCGTTGGCATCGAGCGGCTTCAAAATGGTCTTGCCCTGTACCACGGCATCCGTGGTTCGGGTTTGGCCACCCTCGTGGGTCAGCCCGCCGCCAAGGGTCAACTCCAGATTGCCGGTGAAGTTGCAGGCCGGCAGCGCCCAATACTCGGTGCTGCCGCGGTTGCTCTGCACCCAGGTTTCGAGCTGGCACGCCTTGGCTTCGACGATGCGGGCATCGTCGGTCATCATGGGCCGCGCCGCGTGCGCTTGCAAGGCCATGCCCACGGCAGCACCGATTCCGCAGCGCATGGCCGCCCTTCGAGCGCGCGCCAAACGGCGCGCAAAACCAGCCCAAGCCCCATCACGCATAAGCACACTCCCCTGCCGCGCACGAAAACGCGCGCCACTGCCGCCGCGTTGGCGACAGCGCATCACGATCACATGGGAAATGGCTGGCAACAGCCGCAAGCCGGCTGCCTGATGCCACTACCCGCCAAGCCGGCAAGGCAGCAGCGAGGTGAAAAGCCCGCGATTACCTTGCCTGTGGTTGGCCGATGCCCGCTCGGCCACTGCAACTGCCCACAAGACAATCCTTGAAGTTGAAACGGGCGCGATTGTAGTCCGCCTGAATGACGGATCAATGACCCGTCAGCCCAAGGCAGCGACGTTGGGGCTTTGGGCTGTTCGGTGGCTATAAATGTATATACTAAAGCCACCCTTGTGGGCGAATCGAAAGTCGAAAGGAAGCTGCCATGCACACTGAAACTGCAAAGACCGCCAAGCTGTTCACCAACGGCGGCAGCCAGGCGCTGCGCCTGCCCGCCGAGTTCCGGTTTCCGGGCTCGGAGGTTTTCATTCGTCGCGATGAACGTACAGGCGATGTGGTGCTGTCGCCCAAGGAGCGCATGACGTGGGCAAACTACGTTGCGCTGTACCAGCAATTGCGCGCAGAGTTGGAGCGCGAAGGCGTCGACGATTTCATGCGCGAGCGCAACCAGTCTGCCGCATCGGCGCGCGATCCTTTCGAGGGCTGGCAAGAATGAGCCTGATCTACATGCTGGACACCAGCATCTCCAGCGCGGCCATTCGGTGCCAGGCTGCGGTCAGTGACAAACTGGCCACTTTGCCCGCCAATGCGTGGTGTATTTCGGCAGTGACGGTCGCCGAACACCTCTACGGTCTGGCCAAGCGCCCAGAAGCGCGCACGCTTGCACGCACGGTCCAGGCTTTCCTGCGCGTGGCTGATGTGCGCCCTTGGGACTCGCTCGCAGCACAAACCGAAGGCCAATTGCGGGCCACGCTGGAGCGGCAAGGCACCCCGCTGGACGCTTACGACTGCATGATTGCGGCGCACGCCCTGTCGCTAGGCATTGTGCTGGTGACGGACAACATCAAGCACTTCGACCGCGTACCGAACCTGACGTTGGAAAACTGGCTGCGTACAGAAGGATAGAGGCGCACAGGAAAAGCGCCAATCGCCAAATTCAAAACCGGCCTGGTGATCGAAATCAGGAAAGCCATGCGTGCCATTGGGCCGACCCGACAGGAGGCGGCCAAATGCATGGCATGCCGCCCTTGACGAAACCGTCCGCATTCCCGATCAACTTCGATGAATTGACAAGTTCGTCAATCGGGCTGCGACACGTTGGGCTTCGCAGGCTCACCCAAATCCGCGGGACTGGCGGATGCGGGCGCTGGCGGCGCATCGTCCGGCCAGCCCATGCGCATGGCCAGGTAGACAAAGGCCGCGTAAGGCCACAGCCAGCCCACCCACTGCGTCAGGCCGTAAAAGTGGATGAAGCGCCCCCGCTCCCAGCCTTCCAGCGTGACGGCGAAATACGGCCCTTGCGGCGCCGCGTTCAGCAGCCCCATTTGCGCCACCAGCGCCACCATCAGCAGCACCGCGCACGCGCGTCCGGGCAGCGGCAGCAGCAGCGCGGCAGCCAGCGCGGCAGCCAGCAGTCCGCGCTCCACCGGCGGGCCGATCCACGACCAGGCGTACAGCGGCCCGTAGGTCAGCCCCGC
>WRJY01000253.1 GCA_009778355.1 Desulfovibrionaceae bacterium
CCGCCGGCTGGTCGCCCGCCGGCGGGTACGGCTGGTAAAGCTCGAACGGCGAGCCGGGGTAGCTGACGAACTGGCCGGGCGGCGCGGCGGCGGCGGCGACTGGCCCCGCTGGGGACTGGGGTGGTTGGGCCTTGGGCGTTGAGCGTTGGGCGTTGAGCGTTGAGCGCGGGACGCGGGACGCTCAACGCTGAACGCGGAACGCTGGACCCCGGCGGCAACCCCTCCGGGGAAAGGCCCGGCTGGGGGCCAGCGGCGTCGGATGAAGCGGAGGGCGAAGGCATCGGTCAATACGGCAAGAAGCCAGCCGAAACGGCGGGCCAGCCAAGCACGATACCCGATTCAGGCACCGCCAGGTTCTCATTGCGCCTCGCGCCGGTTTGTTATCGCATTTTTGTTCACGCCTGGCCGCGCGGATTGCAGCGCAAATTCGCCAAATGCGGGTCGCCCAATGCGGGTTGTGCATGGTGTAGGATCGCTCGGTTCCAAGGGTTCAAATACACAAGAGAGAGACATGCACATGAGCACATCCGCTTCTGCCCAGGTTGCCACCGTCAAGCTGCTGATCGGGGGCCGGTTCGTCGAATCCAAAACCACTCAGTGGCGCGACGTGGTGAACCCAGCCACCCAGCAGGTGCTGGCGCGCGTGCCCTTTGCCACGGGCGAGGAGATCGACGCCGCCGTGGCCGCAGCCAAGCAAGCCTTCGGGTCCTGGCGCAAGACGGCCATCAGTTCGCGCGCGCGCATTTTCCTGAAGTACCAGCAGTTGATTCGCGAGCACATGGCCGAGCTGGCCGCGCTGCTGACCGCCGAGCAGGGCAAGACGCTGCCCGATGCCGAGGGCGACGTGTTCCGTGGCCTGGAGGTGGTGGAGCACGCCAGCGCCATCGGCAACCTGCAACTGGGCGAGTTGGCCAACAACGTGGCGGCGGGCGTGGATACCTACTCGCTGTTGCAGCCGCTGGGCGTATGCGCGGGCATTACGCCGTTCAATTTTCCGGCCATGATTCCGCTGTGGATGTTCCCGATGGCGATTGCCGCCGGCAACACCTTCGTGCTCAAGCCGTCCGAGCAGGACCCGATGGTCACCATGCGGCTGGCCGAACTGGCGCTGGAGGCGGGCATTCCCCCCGGCGTGCTGAACGTGGTGCACGGCGGCGAGGACGCGGTCAACGCCATTTGCGATCACCGGGACATCAAGGCCATCAGTTTCGTCGGTTCCACCAAGGTCGGCACCCACGTTTACAACCGCGCCAGCCTGGCCGGCAAGCGGGTGCAGTGCATGATGGGGGCCAAGAACCACGCCATCGTGCTGCCCGACGCCAACAAGGAGCAAACGCTCAACGCCGTGGCGGGCTCGGCCTTTGGCGCCGCCGGGCAGCGCTGCATGGCGGTGACGGTGGCGGTGCTGGTGGGCGAAGCGCAGCAGTGGGTTGCCGACTTGGTGGCCAAGGCCAGGGCGCTGAAGATCAATGCCGGCACCGAGAAGGGCGCCGACATCGGCCCGCTGGTCTCGCGCGCCGCCCGCGGGCGGGTGGAGGCGCTGATCGAGCGCGGCGTTGCCGAGGGCGCCAAGCTGGAACTCGATGGCCGCAACCCCGGCGTGCCGGGCTACGAGCAGGGCAACTTCGTCGGCCCGACCATCTTCAGCGGCGTCAAGCCGGGCATGAGCATTTACGAGCAGGAAATTTTCGGCCCCGTGCTGTGCCTGGTGGGCGCCCGCGATCTGGACGAGGCCATCGCGTTCATCAATGCCAACCCCAATGGCAACGGCACGGCCATTTTCACGCAAAGCGGCGCGGCGGCGCGCAAGTTCCAGGAGGACATCGAGGTCGGGCAGGTCGGCATCAACGTGCCGATTCCGGTGCCGGTGCCGCTGTTCTCGTTCACGGGTTCGCGCGCCTCCAAGCTGGGCGATCTGGGGCCCTACGGCAAGCAGGTGGTGCTGTTCTACACGCAGACCAAGACGGTGACGGCGCGCTGGTTCGACGACGACGTTTCGGCGCATGGAGTCAACACCACGATCAGTTTGAAGTGATGGGTATTTCTCCCTCCTCCTCTGGGAGGTTGTCGCAAAACGCTTTCGCTCCCCGGTTTTTCTCCCTCGCCCGCTTGCGGGAGAGGGTTGGGCAGAGGGTAAGCGGCGCATCGCCGGGGCGCAGCGCCTCCATGCGAACTCTTGCTCCTTCCCCATCTGGGGGAAGGTTGGGATGGGGGCCAACGGCGCCACCAGCCGCACGATGAGAATCAGACAACAAACGCCAAGTGGTCATGCCGTGATTACCCAACCATGAACTTTGAACTGACGCCCGACCAGCGCGCGTTCGCGCACGTCGCGCACGATTTCGCGCAGGCTGAACTGGCGCCCCACGCGGCGCGCTGGGACGCCGAATCCATCTTCCCGCGCGAGGCCATCGCCAAGGCGGGCGAATTGGGTTTTTGCGGCCTGTACACGCCCGAGAACGCCGGTGGTCTGGGGCTGCCGCGGCTGGACGCCACGCTGGTGTTCGAGCAGTTGGCGGCGGTCGATCCGTCCACCACCGCCTTCATCACCATTCACAACATGGCGACCTGGCTGCTGGGCACCTGGGCGCAGGACGCCGTGCGCGAGCAATGGGGCCCGGCCCTGTGCAGCGGCCAGAAACTGGCCAGCTATTGCCTGACCGAGCCGGGCGCCGGCTCCGACGCGGCCTCACTCAAAACCCGCGCCCGGCTGGAAGGCGGCCACTACGTCATCAACGGCGGCAAGGCTTTCATCAGCGGCGCGGGCAGTACCGACGTGCTGGTGCTGATGGCGCGCACGGGCGACGCCGAATCCGGCGCCGGCGGCATATCGGCCTTTGCCGTGCCCGCCCAGGCCGAGGGCATTCACTACGGCCAGAAGGAACAGAAGATGGGCTGGAACAGCCAGCCCACGCGCCAGATCAGCTTCGACAACGTGCGCATTCCGGCCAACCACCTGCTGGGCCGCGAGGGCGAGGGCTTCAAGATAGCGATGAAGGCCCTGGACGGCGGGCGCATCAACATCGCCACCTGCTCGGTGGGCGCCGCCCAGGGCGCGCTGGACCATGCCCGCGCCTACATGCACGAGCGCAAGCAGTTCGGCCAGCCGCTGGCGGGTTTTCAGGCCCTGCAATTCAAGCTGGCCGACATGGCCACCGACCTGGTGGCCGCGCGCCAGATGGTGCGCATGGCCGCCGCCAAGCTGGACGCCGGCGCGAGCGATGCCAGCACCTATTGCGCGATGGCCAAGCGCTTTGCCACCGACGCGGGGTTTGGCGTCATCAACGACGCGCTGCAACTGCACGGCGGCTACGGGTACACCCGCGCTTACCCGCTGGAGCGCCTGCTGCGCGACGCCCGCGTGCACCAGATTCTGGAAGGCACCAACGAGGTGATGCGCGTCATCATCGCGCGGCGGCTGCTGCGGGGCGATGCGCTGGAATGAAGCCCGCGGCATGAACCGTCGCTATCGCAAAAAAATGCAGGCTTGGCGGGCGCGCAAGAAAATGCGGGCCTATTGGGCGCACGCCGAAATGCGTGAACGCCGCACCATTGATCGCCTTAACTTCACCAGTTGGTTTAACCTTTGGCACACCCATCCAGATTGGTATGGCCGTGGCAATACGCACCCCAGCGACATCCCGGAAATTGCAGCCATGACGGTCCGCCTTTTGCGCTACATGGAAATGCGAGCCCAAGGCCGCTCCGAGCCCATCCAGCTTTGGGCGATGCTGCACGGCAACCGCGGCAACGCCGCGGACAATGCGGTTTACGCTCATTCGCCCAATCCATACGACACACCCTATCCGTGTGATTTCCCGATGGTGACATGGGATGCGCCTGTTCCAGATTGGGTGTCCACCGTGGTTCCTGATACGCACCAAATCGGTACAGGCAGTGATGACAACGGATTCGTCTACTTTATCCGGCAGCGCCCCAATCCGCGTCAGCCAAGCAACACATATGACTCCCTCTCCCGTCCTGTTTGAAACCCTGCCCACCGCCAGCGGCCACCTGTTCGGCCACGCCACGCTCAACACGCCGGCCAACCTGAACGCGCTGTCGCTGGCGATGGTTGATCTGCTCGACCCGCAACTGACCGCGTGGTCGCGTGACGAGCGCATCGCCGGCGTGCTGCTCGACGCGGCGGGCGACAAGGCGTTTTGCGCTGGCGGCGACGTGGTATCGCTGGCCAGGGAAATCCGCGCGTTGCACGCCACGCAGCCCGGCGCGGTGCTGGCCAGCGCGTCCGATTTCTTCGAGCGCGAATACCGGTTGGATTACCGCATTCACACGTTCCCGAAACCGCTGCTGGTGTGGGGTCACGGCATCGTCATGGGCGGCGGCATCGGTCTGATGGCGGGCGCTTCGCACCGCGTGGTCACGCCCAAAACCCGCCTGGCGATGCCTGAAATCGGCATCGGCCTGTACCCCGACGTGGCCGGAAGCTGGTTTCTGCCCCGCCTGCCGGGCCGCGCCGGCGCGTTTCTGGCGCTGACCGGCGCGCCCCTGAACGCCGCCGACGCGCTGTTTGCCGGCATGGCCGACTTCGCGCTGCGCGCCGGCGACCGCGCCGCGCTGCTGCAAGCCATTGGCAACGCACACTGGCAGGGCGAGGCGGGGGCCGATGGCGCTCGTCTGTCGCACCTGATCGAATCGCTGGCGGCGGGCGGGGTGGAACTGCCCGCGTCGCCGCTGCGCACGCACCTGGATCGCATCAACGCCGTGATCGGCCACGATCGGCTGGCCGACCTCGCACCCCGCCTCGCGGCGCTGGCGGGCGATGCCGACCCCTGGCTGGCGCAGGCCGGGGCCACGTTCGCGGGCGGCTCGCCCACCTCTGCCGCGCTGGCGCTGGAAATGCAGCGCCGCTGCCGCCATGCCTCGCTGGCCGATGCCCTGCGGCTGGAATACCAGGCCAGCGTCGGCTGCTGCGCGCACGCGGACTTCGCCGAAGGCGTGCGCGCCCTGCTCATCGACAAGGACAAAGCCCCACGCTGGCAGCCCGCCACGCTGGTGGAGCTGACGCCCGCGTGGATCGACGCGCATCTGAAGCCGCGCTTTGCCGGAGCGCATCCGCTGGCGGACTTGAACTGATTGCCAACCTGACTCACCACACCCCAAGGAGACCAAAGATCATGAGCACACTTCCCCGCATCGCCTTCATTGGCCTGGGCAACATGGGCGCGCCGATGGCCGCCAACTTGGCGCGCGCCGGTTACCCCGTGCAGGCGTTCGATTTGAGCGAGGCCGCCTGCGCCGCCGCGCGCCAGGCCGGCGCGGGCATCGCGGCGTCGGCGATCGAGGCCGTCAAGGGCGCGGCGGTGGTCATTTCGATGCTGCCGGCCAGCCGCCATGTCGAGACGCTGTACCTGGGGCAGGGCGTGCTGGCTGCCATCGAACCCGGCGCGCTGGTCATCGATTGCAGCACCATCGCCCCGGCATCGGCGCAAAAGGTGGCGCAGGCGGCGGCGGCGCGCGGCCTGGCGATGATCGACGCCCCCGTCTCTGGCGGCGTGGCGGGTGCGGCGGCGGGCACGCTCACTTTCATCGTCGGCGGCGAAGCGGCGGCGCTGGAGCGCGCCCGGCCCGTGCTGCAAGCCATGGGCAAGAACATCTTCCACATGGGCGCCGCCGGGGCCGGGCAGGTCGCCAAGCTGTGCAACAACATGGCGCTGGGCGTCATCATGGCCGTCACCGGCGAGGCCATCGCCTTGGGCGTGGCGCACGGGCTGGATGCCAAAACGCTGTCGCAAATGATGGCCGTCAGCACCAGCCGCAGTTGGGCCACCGAAGTCTGCAACCCCTGGCCCGGCGTGCTGGAAAACGCCCCGTCCTCGCGCGGCTACGCGGGCGGCTTCGGCAGCGATCTGATGCTCAAGGACCTGGGCCTGGCGGTGGAGGCGGCCATGGGCGTGGGCAACGCCATCCCGCTGGGCGAGATGGCGCGCAACCTCTACGCGCTGAACCAGCAGGCCGGACGCGGCGGGCTGGACTTTTCCAGCGTGGTCAAACTGGTCGCCAAGGAGTGACGAGCGCCCGAAGCGCCCCGTCCGCCGCGCATACTGCTGTTGGCGTTTGTCATCTGCTTCACGTAGGTCGCCTGCGCCGTGCGCCATGATTTCGATGAAGCCGCCTGGCGCGAGTTGACCCTGTCCAGGGATCGCAGCCTGTTGTACGCGCCGCACCGCAATGAAGGCGGCTACTTCTTCAATCCCTGGCTGCCCAAGGATGACCGCAGAAGCGGCCCCCTGGGTCTGATGATGAGCGGCAGAATCGAGGCGCCGGCCATCGACGAGGCAAGATACGGCGCCATCGCCAACGGCTACGAATACCTGGCCGCCGGTTCCGATACGCTGAGTTTTGCCGGGCACGCCACCTTCATCATCCAGATGAACGGCTCCACCATCGTCACCGACCCCTACTTTTCAGGCCGGGCGTTCATCGTGCGGGACAAGGTACGGCGCCGCTTCGATTTTGAAAAAATCCCCGAGCGCCCCGTGGCGCTCATCAGTCACAACCACTACGACCACCTTGACCGCCATTCCGTCAAGGCGTTGATAAAAAGAAAGGCCGTATTCATTGTGCCGCTGGGCCTGAAGGATTTTTTCACCAGTCTTGGGGCCGGCGATGTTCATGAGCTCGACTGGTGGCAGTCCATCACGCTGAGCGGCATCAAATACACGTTTTTGCCGGCGCAGCACTGGTCCCGAAGAATCGGCCAGCCGGTCAACAGCACCCTGTGGGGCGCTTTCATGATCGAGGGCGGCAAGAAAATATTTTTCTCTGGCGACACGGGTTATTTTGTCGGCTTCAAGGAGTTCGGCCAGAAATTTCCCGGCATCGATGTCGCGCTGATCGGCGCAGGGGCGTATGAACCGCGCTGGTTCATGCACTACTCGCATCAGAACGTGGAAGAATTTTTCATGGCGGTGAGCGATCTTGGCGCCCGGCTCTCCATTCCCATGCACTTTGGCGTCATCGAACTTGGCAAGGAACCCATCCTTTATTCTCCCTGGCAGGTCGATGCCTGCATGGACAGAAACCCTGTCTATAAAGACAAGGTGCGGATCATGCGGGTGGGAGAACACATCATGTTGGAAAATGGAAAATGAGCGGGGCTATAGATTGCGGTAAGCCTGCGAGACCCCGCATCATTACTATTCCCGGCGTGGAAATCGAAGCCGGAATTCCGGGGCGTTGACGCCCGCTCGCAGCAAAAACGGCCGCGCAGGGCCGTATGCTTACTTGTACTCCCGGTCTTTCCACCACGGGAAATAGTCGGGCATGTCTTTCGAGACCTTGTCCTTGAACACGGCGGGCCGCTTCTCCAGGAACGCCACGACCCCTTCTTTGACATCGCCGGAGCGGCCGCGGGCGTAGATTCCACGGCTGTCGACTTTGTGGGCTTCCATTGGATCGTCAGCGCCCAGCATGCGCCACATCATCTGGCGGATCAGCGCGACCGATACGGGCGCGGTCTTGGCCGCGAACTCCTTGGCGAGCGCGCGTGCGGTCGGCAGCAACTCCTCGGGCGGCACGACTTTGCTGACCAGGCGTCCGGCAAGCGCTTCCTGCGCGGAGAAGACGCGGCCGGTGTAGCACCATTCCAGCGCCTGCTGGATGCCGACGATACGCGGCAGGAACCAGCTCGAGGCAGCTTCCGGCACGATCCCGCGCTGGGAGAATACGAAGCCGAAGCGCGCGGCTTCGGATGCAATGCGGATGTCCATCGCAAGCTGCATGGTGGCGCCGATGCCGACGGCGGGACCGTTCACCGCTGCGATGACCGGCTTCAGGCACTTGAAGATGCGCAGCGTCACCTGGCCGCCGCCGTCGCGTACCGCCGGATCACTGTAGTCGACTTTGCCATCGGCAAGCCGCTTCATCGCTCCGCGCTTTGCGTCGCGGTCGAACGTGTCGGCTCCGGAGGAGAGATCGGCTCCGGCGCAGAAGCCGCGCCCCTCGCCGGTGACGATGATGGCGCGAATACTGTCATCCTTGTCAGCGGCGTCGAACGCGTCGATCATCTCCTGCTGCATCCGGGTGTTGAAAGCGTTGAGTATTTCGGGCCGGTTCAGCGTGATGGTGAGGATTTGTTCGGAGACCTCGTATTTGATCGTCTCATACGCCATTTGTGTTTCCTTTCTTGTCCTGAAAACTGCTCTCGAAGAGATGTACATGCATGGCCACGATTTTCCAGCATCATGACCATTCACCAGCGGGGCATTCATTCGCCGCCCCTGCTGCCGCAACCTTGCGGCAAGCCGCCGTGCCGGATGTGGCGATGGGTTGAACTGTACGGCCATTGCGGCGCATCTTCAAGCGCACTTAGAACGTGTTTACGATCTCAGCGGGCCCGCACAGACATCTTTTCGGGATGGAATGCAAGGCGCAAACCGCAGCCATAGCCCCGCTATGGCGAGGATTCGCAACGCCGCGGACCGCCCGAAAAGGTATCTGCCCGAAGGGTTGGGCAAAGCGCGGACAGTCAAAGATGCGGATGCTGCGCGAGTACAGAAAGCTGGTCATGCCCCCTGCATAGCACGCGCCAGGCAGGGCGCCGGTGATGATGATCCTGTCGTAGCACGAGAGCGCCCCGTGCAGGTTCGCCGCATACCTGTCAGTCAACGCCATCGCAGCCATGCTGGACTCCTGTCTGCCAGCAGGTGTCGTATGTCTTGTTTGGTTCCGGCTTTGCCGGCTTAGGTTGGACGCGCTTGCATCAAAAAACACCCTCGCCCCCGATTTGCCGTATAACTTCATCTGTGTTTCGTCAAACGAGGTGACCCAACCGTGTTTACGCTGCAAATCAATGGCCAGCCGCGCGAGGTCGATGCGCCTGGCGACATGCCACTGCTCTGGGCGCTGCGCGACCTGCTGGGGCTGACGGGCGCCAAATACGGCTGCGGCGTGGGCCGCTGCGGGGCGTGTACCGTGCATCT
>WRJY01000254.1 GCA_009778355.1 Desulfovibrionaceae bacterium
GGGGCCAGCAGCGCCACCATCAAACGCTTGCCCCCATCCCTGCCTTCCCCCAGCGGGGGAAGGAGCAAGAAATGCAATTGACCGCAGTGCAACTCCAGGGCCATCTGCAAAAGGGGCTGCGCTCGCTCTACACCGTGCATGGCGACGAGGCCCTGCTGGTGGACGAGGCGGCTGACGCCATCCGCGCGGCGGCGCGCGCGCGCGGCTACGGCGAGCGCACCGTGCACACGGCGCAGGGCGCGCATTTCGACTGGAGCGCGGTGCTGGCGGCCAGCCAGTCCCTGAGCCTGTTCGCCGACCGGCAGATGGTGGAAGTGCGCATCCCTTCGGGCAAGCCCGGCAAGGACGGCGCCGCCGCCTTGCAGCAACTGGCCAGCAGCGCGGCTGCCGGCGACGCCACCCTGACGCTGGTACTGCTGCCGCGCCTGGACCGCCAAAGCCGCGCCGGCGCGTGGTTTACCGCGCTGGACGGCGCGGGCGTCACGGTGCAGATCGACCCGGTGGAGCGCGCCGCGCTGCCGCAATGGATCGCCCAGCGCCTGCTGGCGCAGGGCCAGCGCGTCAAGCCGGGCGAAGAGGGCCAGCGCGCGCTGGCGTTCTTCACCGACCGGGTGGAAGGCAACCTGCTGGCCGCGCACCAGGAAATCGCCAAGCTCGGCCTGCTGTACCCGCAGGGTGAGTTGAGCAGCGAGCAGATCGAGGACGCGGTGCTGAACGTGGCGCGCTACGACGTGTTCAAGCTGTCCGAGGCCGTGCTGGGTGGCCAGCGCGCGCGCGTGCAGCGCATGTTGGACGGCTTGCAAGCCGAGGGTGAGTCCGAGGTGCTGGCGCACTACACGCTGGCCGAGGACATCCGCGCGCTCAAGCGCGTCAAGGACGCCGTCGCCGCCGGCCGCCCGCTGCCGCTGGCGCTGCGCGAACAGCGCATCTGGGGCTTGCGCGAGCGTCTGTTCGAGCGCGCGCTGCCGCGCCTGACCGATGGGCAACTGACCAACCTGCTGTATGCCGCCCATCAGGTGGACGGCATCGTCAAGGGCCTGAAACACTCCGGCTGGCCGCAAGACCCCTGGCAAGCCCTGCACCGGCTGGCCCAAAGCCTGTGCGGGGCCTGCGGTGGCGGTGGCGCGGCGGCGCGCTGACGTCTCTTTAAGAGCCTGTTTATGATCTCCGATGGCCCGCGCAGGTACCTTTTCGGGATGGGATGCAAGGCGCAGTGCGCAGCCCATAGCCCGGCTATGGGCAAGCGCTGCAACGCCGCAGACCGCCCGAAAAGGTATCTGCCCGAAGGGTTGGGCCGAAATCGGGCGATTTGACGCCCAAGCCGCTTGCATGGGCACAAGCCCATGCGGCGCGACATTGGCCGCCAACTCATCCCGATTGCGGCCCAACGCGGGCCATTGGAGATCATAAACAGGCTCTAGAATCATTGCATGACCTTTCTTGCCCAACTGCGCGCCGCCACGGCACGAAACCAGTCCCTGCTGTGCGTCGGCCTGGACCCGGAGCCAAGCCGCTTTCCGGCCGGCATCGGGCGCGACGCGCAGGGCATTTACGACTTTTGCGAGCGCATCGTCGAGGCCACGGCGGATCTGGTGATCGCCTTCAAGCCGCAGATTGCCTACTTCGCCGCGCACCGCGCCGAGGCGCAGCTCGAACGCCTGATCCTGCGCATGCGTGAGCTGGCGCCGCAAGTGCCGGTGATTCTGGACGCCAAGCGCGGCGACATCGGCAGCACCGCCGAGCAGTACGCCAGGGAGGCGTTCGACCGCTACGGCGCCGACGCGGTCACGCTGTCGCCCTTCATGGGCCTGGACTCGGTCGAGCCTTATCTGCGCTATCCGGGCAAGGGTGCATTCCTGCTGTGCCGCACCTCCAATCCTGGCGGCGACGACTTGCAGAGCCAGCGGCTGGCCAGCGTTGACGGCCAACCGTTGCTGTACGAGCACCTGGCGCGCCTGGCGCAGGGGCCGTGGAACCTGAACGGCCAGCTTGGCCTGGTGGTGGGCGCGACCTACCCGCAAGAAATCGAGCGCGTGCGCGCCCTGGCGCCCACCTTGCCGCTGCTGATTCCCGGCGTCGGCGCGCAGGGCGGCGACGCCACTGCCACGGTGCGCGCCGGCTGGCGCGGCGATGCCGGCGGGCCGGTCATCGTCAACAGTTCCCGAGCCATCCTGTACGTCAGCAGCGGCGCCGACTTTGCCGCCGCCGCCCGCGCCGCGGCGCAGGCCGCGCGTGCGGCGCTGAACGCGGCGCGCGCCAGCGCATGAAACTGAAAGTTGACAGCGGGGAAGAACTTTTATTGCAATGGCGCGGCGGCGCTGTGCAGGCGGGCGTACAGGCCGCCCTGGGCCATTAGCGCCGCGTGGGGGCCTTGCTCGACGATGCGGCCGCGCTCCATGACGACGATGCGGTCGGCGTGCTCGATGGTGGACAGGCGGTGCGCGATGACCAGCGTGGTACGGCCCGTCATGACGCGGGCCACGGCCTGCTGCACCAGGCGTTCGCTTTCGGTGTCCAGCGCCGAGGTGGCTTCGTCGAGCAGCAGCACCGGCGCGTCCTTGTACAGCGCGCGGGCAATCGCCAGGCGCTGCCGCTGACCGCCCGACAGTTGCGTGGCGTTGTGGCCCAGCACCGTGTCCATGCCTTGCGCCAGCGTGGCGACGTGGGCGGCCAGGTTGGCGTCTTGCAGGCAGCGCTGCACGCGCTCGCGGTCGATGGCGGGCGCGCCCAGCGCCACGTTGGCGGCCACCGAATCGTTGAGCATGACCACGTCCTGGCTGACCAGGGCGATCTGCGCGCGCAGCAGCGGCAACGGCCAGTCGGCCAGATCGCGCCCATCGAGCAGCGCCTGGCCGGACGCGGGCCGCACGAAGCGCGGCAGCAGGTTGACCAGCGTGGTCTTGCCGGCGCCGGAAGGGCCGACCAAGGCCACGGTTTCGCCGGCCCGAACGCGCAGGCTGAGGCGGTCGAGCGCGGGCGCGCCGCCATCGGCGGCGTAGGCCACGCTGACGTCGTGCAGTTCGATCTCGCCGCGGGCGCGCTGCGCTGGCGCACTGGGGTCGAGGGCGCTGGCGATTCCGGGTTCGGTCAGCACCTCGTCCAGCATGTTCAGGCCGCGCTCCAGCGCCGTCAGGCCGCGCGTGATGGGGCCGATGATGTCGGTGAGCCGGCGCAGCGGCTGGATCAGCATCAGCATGGCGCCGATGAAGGACAGGAAGCCGCCCACGGTGATGTCGCCCTGGCTGCCGCCGCTCTGGCTTTGGTGCAGCGCGATGCCGATCACCACCGACAGCGCCACCGCCGCGGCCATCTGGGCCAGCGGCATGATGCCGGCGGCGGCGCTGACGGCCTTGATGGACAGGCCGCGCAGCTTGCGGCTGATCTGCTCGAAGCGGCTGGCCTGTTGCGCCTCGGCGCCGTGCAGCCGCACCATGCGGTGGGCGAGCACGTTTTCTTCCACCACGTAGGCCAGCTCGTCGGTGGCGTTCTGGCTCTGGCGCGTGTAGTGGTGCACGCGCCGTGACATGGTCTTCATGATGAAGCCGACGATGGGCACCAGCACGAACACGATCAGCGTCAGCGGCCAGTTGAGAAACAGCAGGTAGACCATCAGAGCCGCCACGGTGACGCTGTCGCGCGCCAGGTAGAGCAGGGCGTTGACCAGCAGGCTGGAGCCGGTCTGCACCTCGTACACGATGGTGTTGGACAACTGGCTGGCCGACTGGCGCGCGAACAGCGACAGATCGGCCGTGAGCAGGCGCTCAAACAACTGGCGCCGCAGCGTGACCATGCCGTCGTTGGCGATGCGCGCCAGCGCGTACTGGCTGGCGAAGTGCGCGATACCGCGCAGCGCGAACAGCCCGACGATGACCAGCGGCACGGCCCAGACCGGCAGGCTGTGCTCGGTGAAGCCCTGGTCCACCAGCGGCTTGAGCAGGGCCGGCACCGAGGCTTCGGTCAGCGCGCTGACCAGCGTGCCGGCGATGGCAATGGCCCAGCCCAGCCGGTATTCGCTGAAATAAGTCCACAGCCGCCGCAGCCGGGTCTTCAGCGGAGTAACGGGCGGCGGCGCGGTAGGCGACGCAGTGGGCGGGGCGGCGGGTTTGGGCATCGGCGGGCTTCTGAAGCGGCGATTGTCCACGAATACAACGCGGACAGGAACTTCAGGCCCTATGCGTTGACTAATTCACGGTTTGTGCAATTTGATACACAAATCGAAGCCGATGCAGCGTGGGAGCTTGCTATCATTAATAAATTCGCGGGGCATGACAGCACCCGTTTCGTTTTCTGCGGGGATCGACTCGCCGCCTTTCCGATATGACTTTGCCATTCGACCGGATGTTTTCGCCCAATCTTGTTCGCCGCGCCTTGCTTGGGGCGCTGGCCGTTGTGCCGTCGCTGCCGGCCTGGTCGCAGTTTCGCGTCGAGGTGTCCGGCGTCGGCATGAGGCAGTTTCCCATTGCGCTGGTGCCGCTGCGCGGCGAGGCCGGTGCGCCGCAGCAGATCAGTGCCATCGTCCGCGCCGACCTGGAGCGCACCGGCCAGTTCAGGGCCGTGGACACCAGCGGTCAGACCATGGACGATACGTCGCGCCCCGACATGACCGTTTGGCGCGAGCGCACGGCCGACTCGCTGGCTGGCGGCAGCATCACCCGCCGGCCCGATGGCCGCTGGGACGTGCGCTTTCGCCTGTGGGACGTGGTGCGCGATCAGGACCTTGGCGGCCAAGGCTACGTCGTGCCGCAGGCCGACCTGCGGCTGGCGGCGCACAGAATCGCCGACTACATCTATGAAAAACTCACCGGCGAAAAAGGCGTGTTCTCCACCCGGCTGGCCTACGTCACCAAGGCAGGCGGGCGCTATACGCTGTGGGTGGCCGATTCCGATGGCGAAAACGCCCAGGCCGCGCTGACCAGTCCCGAATCCATCATCTCGCCGGCCTGGTCGCCCAACGGCGCCCAACTGGCCTACGTGTCCTTCGAGTCGCGCAAGCCGGTCGTTTACGTACACGAAGTGGCCACCGGGCGCCGGCGCCTGGTGGCCAACTTCAAGGGATCGAACAGCGCGCCCGCGTGGTCGCCCGATGGCCGCACTCTGGCGGTGACGCTGTCGCGCGATGGCGGCTCGCAGCTTTACCTGATCGACGCCAATGGCGGCGAGCCGCGCCGGCTGACGCAGTCGCCGAGCATCGACACCGAGCCTGTTTTTTCGCCCGATGGCGGTACCATTTACTTCGTCAGCGACCGCGGCGGTTCGCCGCAGATTTACCGCATGTCCGCTGGCGGCGGCGCGGTGCAGCGCGTCACTTTCAACGGCAGCTACAACGTGTCGCCCTCCGTGAGCTCCGATGGCCGTTGGCTGGCCTATGTCTCGCGCAGCGGGGGCTTCAAGCTGCAAGTGATGGAACTGTCCAGCGGCAACGTGACCCCTGTGACCAACACCGACACCGACGAGAGTCCCAGCTTTGCCCCCAACAGCCGACTAATCGTCTATGCTACCCGCCAGGGCGGTCGCGGGGCGCTGATGACTACCACCGTGGACGGCAAGATCAAGGCGCGCCTGGCCGGGCAGGGCGGGGACATCCGGGAGCCGGCATGGGGACCGTATCAACAATATTGATCTTTCAACCTTGCCGGAAGCCGGTCGTGTTTTTTTTGATTGACTAGGAGAGCAGCAAATGATGAAGCGTTATCTGATGGTGATGTTGGCCGCCTTGGCCGTGGCGCTGGCGGGCTGTAGCACGTCTGGCGGCAGTAAACAACTCAATCCTGCGCTTTTGGATCATCCCTCGGTTGGCGGCGGCGGGGGCGTCGCCGTTGCCACCGAGGGTGGCGATACGGGCGCGGAGGGCCACACCACGGTTCAGCCGGTGGTCGCGAGTCAGGATCTGTCGGGTCCGGATGGCGGGCCGCCCGCCAGCTTGGGCCGCGTGATCCTGTTCGACTTCGACAGCTATGTCATCAAGCCGGAGTACCAGGATCTGATCGAGCAACACGCGCGCTTCCTGCAAGCCCACCATGACAGCAACGTGTCGCTGGAAGGCCATACCGACGAGCGCGGCAGCCGCGAATACAACCTGTCGCTGGGCCAGAAGCGCGCCGAAGCCGTGCGCCGCGCCCTGACACTGGCCGGCGCCAGCGATTCGCAGCTCGAAGCCGTGAGCTTCGGCAAGGAAAAACCGGCGGCCGAAGGGCACGACGAAAGTGCTTGGTCGCAAAACCGCCGCGTTGAACTGCGCTACCACCGCTGATTGATGGCCGTCATGACCGTCAATGCTTGGCTCAGGGCCTGCGCCCTGAGCGTGGCGGCGCTTGCCGCTGCCCAAGGCGCGCAGGCGCAGCTTTTCGGCGACGATAAGGCGCGTCAGGCCATCCTCGATCTGCGTCAGCGTCTCGATCAGGCGGTGACAGCGCAGAACCGCCTAGTGGAAGAAAACACACAGCTACGCCGCAACATGGTCGATTTGCAGCAGCAGATCGAACTGCTGCGCGGCGATCAGGCGCAGTTGCGCGGCCAGCAGGAGCAGTTCGCGCGCGACGCCGCCGATCTGCATCAGCAACTGACCACGCTGCAGACACAGGCACAAGAACGCCAGGCCAATCCGGAAACCGCCGGCGGCGATTCCCGCGATCCTTCAACGCCTGCCGAGCCGACCGTGGCCGACAACGAGAAGCGCGACTACGATGCCGCGCTGGCGGTGTTTCGCGCTGGCGATTTCAAGGGCGCGCAAACGGGCTTTGCCGGCTTCATCAAACGCTACCCGCGCAGCCCGCTGGCGCCATCGGCGCTGTTCTGGCTCGGCAATGCGCAGTACGCCACGCGCGACTACAAGGAGGCCGTCACCAATTTCCGGTCTCTGCTGACGGCCTCGCCCAACCACCAACGCGCGCCCGAAGCCATGCTGTCGATTGCCAACTGCCAGATCGAGCTGAAGGACACCCGCGCCGCCCGCGCCACGCTGGAGTCCTTGGTCAAGACCTATCCGCAGTCCGAAGCCGCGCAGGCCGGTCAGGAGCGCTTGGCGCGCCTGAAATGAAGCGCTGCCTCTTCCGTCGCTGAGTTCGGCGCGGCATTCACGGAGCCGCAAGCCGAGCTTGACGCGGGGGGCCGTTATTTTCTCGTATCGGTGTGCCGTGGCGCTGATCAGTCGCTCGGCCTGCTTCAAACCGCCGGGGTGGCGCGCGCCAGAATGCCGGCGCAGTCCACACCGCGCGGCAGCGTGCCGTATTGCCGGTCAGCCGCGCCGCCGAGCCGCGATGCGCAGAAGGCGTCGGCCACCAGCGCCGGGGCGTGCTGCACCAGCAGCGCGGCCTGAATGGCGAGCGCCATGCGGCCTACCACGTGGCGGGCGCGGTATTGCAAGTCCGACAGGTCGGTGAATTCAGCCTTCAGGCCGGCGATGGCGTCATCGAGCAGCGCGTTGCCGCCGCGCGCCTTGGCCAGTTCCTTGAAGAATGCGCCCACCACTTCCGGCGTTTTTTGCATGGCGCGCAGCACGTCCAGGCATTGCACGTTGCCGCTGCCTTCCCAGATGGCGTTGATGGGCGCTTCGCGGTACAGGCGGGGGAAGGGGCTGTCTTCCATCGTGCCGCTGCCGCCGATGCACTCCATGGCCTCGAAGGCGTGCTGCGGCGTGCGCTTGCAGATCCAGTACTTGCCGACGGCGGTGACCAGCCGCACCAGTGCGTCTTCGTGCGGGTCGCTGCGGTGGTCCATGGCGCGCGCCAGGCGCATGGTCAGCGCCAGCGAGCCTTCGTGCTCCAGCGCCAGATCGGCCAGCACGTTTTGCATCAGGGGCTGCTCGTTGAGCACGCGGCCAAAGGCCGAGCGGCGGGCGCAGTGGTGCAGAGCCAGCGAGACGGCCATGCGCTGACCGGCGCTGGAGCCGGTCATGCAGTCGAAGCGGGTCATGGCGACCATTTCGATGATGGTGCGCACGCCGCGGCCTTCTTCGCCCACCATCCAGGCCAGCGCGCCGCGCAACTCGGTCTCGCTGCTGGCGTTGGCGACGTTGCCCATTTTGCGCTTGAGGCGCAGCACCTGCAGCGGGTTCTTGCTGCCATCGGGGCGCCAGCGCGGCAGCAGAAAGCACGACAGGCCGCCGGGCGCCTGCGCCAGCACCAGAAAGGCGTCGCACATGGGCGCCGAGACGAAGTATTTGTGGCCGACCAGTTCGTAGGCCGCGCCCGGGCCGGTGGCGGCGCCGGCTGGCCAGGCGCGCGTGGTGTTGCCGCGCACGTCGGAGCCGCCCTGCTTTTCGGTCATCGCCATGCCGATGGTCAGGCCCTGTTTCTGCGAGTCGGGCACGTTGCGCGGATCGTAGTGGCGGGCGGTGATTTTGGGCAGCCAGACGTCGGCGAGCGCCGGCGTGGTCTTCAGCGCGGGCGCGCAGGCGAAGGTCATGGTCACCGGGCAGCCATGCCCGGCCTCGACCTGGGTTTGCAGGTAGCAGTGCGCGGCGCGCGCCACGTGGGCGCCGGGCCTGGGGTCGGTCCAGGGCGAGGCATGCAGCCCGTGCTCGATGGCCGTGCGCATGAGCCGGTGGTAGGCCGGATGGAACCTGACCAGGTCGATGCGGCGGCCAAAGCGGTCATGCGTGTCCAGCTCCGGCGCGTGCTGGTTGGCCAGCGCGCCCAGTTCCAGGTAATCAGACGAACCCGTGAGGCGGCCAAACTCGCCCAGCGCGGCATCGGCCCAGGCCGCGCCTTCGCGGTGCACGGCCTCGACCAGGGCGGCGTCCTGTCGGTACATGTCGTAATCGGCCAGTTCGCTGCCGAGGTTGATCAACTCGTGGGTGTCGGCCAGCCAGGCGTGGCGCGGCGTGATGAGGTCGGGGGCATTCATGGCAAAGTCTCCTGTGTGCGGCGGGCAGCCAATGGCGGAGATTACAGCGGCTGGCAAAAATGTCCAGCCCGAGTCTTTTCCAACGAGGAATGAGCCTGGAGCCGGTACCGTGATTCCAACGAGGTGTGAGCCTGAAAGGATCGCGGCCCGGG
>WRJY01000255.1 GCA_009778355.1 Desulfovibrionaceae bacterium
CGCTCTCGCAGCGCACGATTCCCCGCGCCTGTGGCGGCGGGCCGCCACGGGGCTGGGCTTGAACCAGTTGCGGCGCCACGGCAGCGGCGGCGGCGCTCAAAAACAAAGCGGCGGACAGAAATTGAGATCGCATGATTGAAGTTTCCTCATTGTTGCAATGTGGAGCGTTGAGCTTCCGCCGCAATGTTACCCGCAGGGTTCCCGCCCGCAAGTACGCCGCCCCGCGAATGGCTGCGCACAATTGCACACAATTGATGGATTCGCGTTCAGGGCCTGTTTACGATCTCAGCAGGCCAGGCGCGAAGGCGCTGCTTGCATTTGGCCTACAGCGGTTGCACGCGCCGCGCGTCGGGCTGCTCCAGCCAGGCCGCGAACTCATCGGCCAACTGGCGCGCGGCGGCCACCGCCTGCAACCAGGCCGCCACGCGGTCGGCGCGGGCCAGCCGGCGGAAATCGGTGCGGTCGGGCAGCTTGCCGCCCGGCAGGGCGCGCACCCAGGCCGGGTTGGGTGCCAGCACCAGCACGCGGTCGAGAAACGGCGTGGCCGCGTGGCGCCACTTCAGCGCCTTGTCCAACCAGCCGGGCACCACGGCCTGCTGAAAATGCGGGTAGAGCACCAAGGCGCCGCCAGCGGCCGTTTCAGCGGCGTTGTAAGCCAGATGCAGGTGGTAGTCGGTGATGCCGCCGTCCCAATAGGCGCCGCGCGGCGCGCCGGGAATGTCATGCACCGCTTGCAGCATGAACGGGATCGAGCCGCTGGCCAGCAGCGCGGGGTAGAAGTTGTCCGGCGTCAGCGCCACCTGGCGGGTGCGGTAGTCGCGCGTGGCGAACGGCAGCGCCGCAAGCTGGCCGGCGGCATCGCGCCCGGAAAACACCACGCGCTCGATCCAGGCGCCCATGGCGCGGCGGCTGGCCACGTTGGTCAGCACCGCGCCCAGGTAGCCCGCCGGGGTGCGCCAGCGCCCTTCGCGCGCCAGCAGATGGCGCCCGTGCGACGTCAGCACATGCAGCCGGTAGCGCGCGTGGCCCAGAACGTCCGGCACCCGTCCCTCGAACATGGCGCGCAGGTTCCGCGCCGACTCCGCGCTGATCTGCGCCGGCGTGGGCAGTTTGCAGCCAGGCGGGGCCTTCATGTCGCCGTGGATGTAGCCGGTTTCGAGCTGCTGGAATGCGTCAGCCGGATCGCGCATACAGGCCGTGGCCATGCGCCAGGCGCCGATGCTGGCGCCCACCAGATCCACCGGCTGACCGGAACGCGGCAGCCACTGGCCGAAGATGAAACGATCCAGCGGCCCCAGGATCAACCCTTTCGGCCCGCCCGCCGCGGCCGCGATGGTCGCCACGTGGCCCGGTTGCAGCCCGTGCTGCTCGATATGGCGGCGCGCGGCCGGGCCGGCGTAAAAGTTCAGGGCCTGTTCGGGCATGACCGATGAGCGGGCCGGAGGGGGTTGCCGCGCCCGCGAAACCTCAGAAAGTAATCACCTTGTCGGCTTGCAGTGTGGCATCGGCCAGTTCGGCCAGCGTGCCTATGGTCACGCCGCCGATCAGCTTCAGCCCCAGCAGCCCGCGGTTGCCCGCGCAGGTCTTGCACAGGCGCACCGGCACGCCGGAGCCGGTGAGTTGCTCCACCATCGCTTGCAGGGTGTTGCCCGATGCGTCCTGCTGGCCGGGCAGGCCCAGCACGGTGGCGTCGGACATCAGGAACACGTCGAGCAGGGGCTTTTTGCCCTCGCGCCCGGCCAGCGCCAAGGCCAGCCGCAACGCGGACAGGCAGCGTTCGCTGCCATACGGCGGCGCATGAATGATGATGAGGATTTTTTGCATGGCAAGCAACAATGAAGGGGGCGAGGCGCGAATCGTACCCGCTGAACCGCATGGCGGCGCAGCCGCCCCGGGCGCCGACGGCACTGCCCGGGCCGCGCGGGTCATCACCCCGGCACAGGTCATCACCCTGACACGCGCGGGTTCCTAAAATGACGGTCATCGTCTTGCTTCAAGGCCGGCAGATTTTTTTCCCTCCGCTGCAACCATCACCATGAATGTCATCCGTTTTTCCGATTTGTGCGCCCAGGGCAAGGCCAAGGGCCGGCGCGTGTTCATCCGGGCCGATCTGAATGTGCCGCTGCGCGAGCCCGGCGCGGGCGGCGGCTGGGACGACGCCAGCCGCATCACCGAGGACACCCGCATTCGCGCCAGCGTGCCAGCCATCCGCATGGCGCTGGATGCCGGCGCGGCGGTGATGGTGAGCAGCCATCTGGGCCGCCCGGCCGAAGGCGAACTCAAGCCCGAAGATTCGCTGGCCCCGGTCGCCCGGCGCCTGGGCGAACTGCTGGGCCGCCAAGTGCCGCTGGCGCTGAACTGGGTGGACGGCGTGCAGGTCGCGCCCGGCCAGGTGACGCTGCTGGAGAACTGCCGCGCCAACAAAGGCGAAAAAAAGTGCGATGAGGCGCTTTCGCGCAAGATGGCCGCGCTGTGCGACATCTACGTCAACGACGCCTTCGGCACCGCGCATCGCGCCGAGGGCACGACTTACGGCATCGCCCAGTACGCGCCCATCGCCTGCGCCGGCCCGCTGCTGGCCGCCGAAATCGACGCCATTTCCAAGGCGCTGGCCGCGCCCAAGCGTCCGCTGGTGGCCATCGTCGCCGGCAGCAAGGTGAGCACGAAACTCACCATCCTGCGCTCCCTGGCCGAAAAGGTCGATCAGCTCATCGTCGGCGGCGGCATTGCCAACACTTTCATGCTGGCCGCCGGCCTGCCGATCGGCAACAGCCTGGCCGAGCCCGATCTGGCCGGCGAAGCCAGGGCCGTGATCGCCGCCATGAAAGCGCGCGGCGCGGAGGTGCCGATCCCCACCGACGTGGTGGTGGCCAAACAATTCAAGGCCGATGCCCCGGCCACCGTGAAACAGGCCGCCGGCGTGGCAGCCGACGACATGATTCTGGACATCGGCCCCGACACCGCCGCGCGGCTGGCCGGGCAGCTCGCGCAGGCCGGCACCATCGTCTGGAACGGCCCGGTCGGCGTGTTCGAGATGGCCCCGTTTGAAAACGGCACCAGAACCATTGCCCGCGCCATTGCCGCCAGCGCGGCCTTCAGCATTGCCGGCGGCGGCGACACGCTGGCGGCCATCGCCAAATACGGCATCGAGAAAGACGTGGGCTACATCTCCACCGGCGGCGGCGCTTTTCTGGAAGTGCTGGAAGGCAAGCAGTTGCCGGCCCTCGAAATCCTGGAAAAAAGAGCCGCCGCCGCTGCCTGACCAATCGCCCGCGCCCCGCCACCCGTTCATTTGAAAAGCCACCCATGACCCACCTCGCCACCAAGATCGTTGCCACGCTCGGCCCCGCGTCGAGCGACCCCGCCCTGCTGCAAGAGATGATCCGCGCCGGCGTCAACGTGGTGCGGCTCAATTTCAGCCACGGCCAGAGCGCCGACCACATCGAGCGCGCCCGCCTGGTGCGCGAGGCCAGCCAGCGCGCGGGCAGCGAAATCGCCATCATGGCCGACCTGCAAGGCCCGAAAATCCGCGTCGGCAAGTTTGCCGATGGCCAGGTGCGGCTGACACCCGGCGCGCCCTTCGTGCTCGACGCCGCGCGCCAGCAGCCGGGCGACGCGCATGGCGTCGGCCTGGACTACAAGGATCTGCCGCGCGATGTCAGGCCCGGCGACACGCTGCTGCTCAACGACGGCCTGATCGTGCTGACTGTGGACGCCGTGCGCGGCGAGGCGGTGCACACCACCGTCAAGGTGGGCGGCGAGCTGTCCAACAACAAGGGCATCAACAAGCAGGGCGGCGGCCTCACGGCGCCCGCGCTCACGGCCAAGGACATGGAGGACATCAAGACCGCCATGAGCCTGCGCGCCGACTACGTGGCGGTGAGCTTTCCCAAAAGCGCCGCCGACATGGAACTCGCCCGCCAGCTTTGCGCTGCGGCCGGCGCCGAGTGGGGCTGCAAGCCCGGCCTGATCGCCAAGATCGAGCGCGCCGAGGCCATTCCGCGCCTGGCCGAAATCATCGCCGCCAGCGACGGCATCATGGTGGCGCGCGGCGACCTGGCGGTGGAAGTCGGCAACGCCATCGTGCCCGCGCTGCAAAAAAAGATGATCCGCATGGCGCACGAAGCCGACAAACTGGCGATCACCGCCACCCAGATGATGGAAAGCATGATCGCCAACCCGGTGCCCACGCGCGCCGAGGTCAGCGACGTGGCCAACGCCGTGCTCGACGGCACCGACGCCGTGATGCTGAGCGCCGAAACCGCCGCCGGCAAATACCCGCTGGAAACGGTGCGCGAAATGGCCGCCATCTGCCAGGCCGCCGAAGAGCACGACCCGGCGGAGCCGGACGCCGACTTCAGCGGCGCCACCTTCCGCCGCATCGACCAGTCGATCGCCATTGGCGCGCTGTTCACCGCCTTTCACCTGGGCGCCAAGGCCATCGTGGCGCTGACCGATTCAGGCTCCACCCCGCTGTGGATGAGCCGCCACCGCGTGCGCGTGCCCATCTACGCGCTGACGCCCAAGATCGCCACCCAGCGCAAAATGGCCCTGTACCGCAACGTGCGGCCCATGTTGATGCAGGACACCGCCGCCGAGCGCGACGCCGCGCTGCAACAGGCCGAAAGCTACCTCAAGGCCCAGGGCGTGGTCGCCGCCGGTGACGTGTACGCCATCACCGCCGGCGAACCCATGGGCGCGCCGGGCGGCACCAACATGCTCAAGATTTGCCGGGTGAATTGACCCTCCCCCAGGCTCTGACCTTGCCCCTGAAAACCGCATCCCATAGCCAAGGCCATTATGCTGCTCGCCTTTGCTGGGCGGCGTGCCATGCCCGTTCGTATTACATCGGACTGACGTAGCCCAGTCTCGAGTGCAGCCGGCGATGGTTGTAAAAGCCCAGCCAGCCTTCAGCAGTGGCGATGTAGGTGATGTCGCTGCTCCATGCGCTATCGAGCGCCGCGGGACTAAAGTTGCGCTGCAACAAGTCTTGGACTACCGGCAGGTTGTGTCTGCTGTCGGTGGTGGCCTTGTATTTGCGCTTGGCCCGCGCCTGGATGCCGTGGCGTTGCATCAGCTTGCACACGCGCTCCTTGCTCACTCGCAGGCCATTTGCCAGCAGTTCGTTTACCAGCGGTTGCTTGCACACCCGTGGCCAGCCGTATTCGCCTTTGCTTTGGGCGTGTATGGCCCGAATGTGCACCAGCAACGCATCATCACTGATGCGTTTGCCGGGACCTGTGCGGCGCATTTGCTCTTGCCTGAGCCTCTCGTGGTACGCGCTGGGGCTGAACTGGAGCGCCTGGCAGCTCAGCGAGACGGGCCCGTTCCATCTGCTCAGGGTTGACCGGCGCCCCTTGCCCTTGCAAGCGTCCCTGGCGGTCGGCCTTGACCCAGTTGTGCAGCGTCTGACCGGCCAGGCCCAGTATTTTGGAGAACGCTGCCAGACTCTGGCCGTCCAAGACCCAAGCGTACCGCCTCGAGCTTGAATTCCAGTGTGTACTTGGCCCTTGGTAACTTTTCCATCTCTTTTCTCCTTGCTTGGGTTCAATCATCTCAGCAAGGGATGCGGTTTTCGGGGGCAAGGTCACTTGGGTAATACCGCCCTTGTCCTCGTCGTCGATCACTTTTTTCAGGCGCGGAATGATGTGCGTGTGGCAGTGCTCGCCCAGTTCCACCATGATCCCATCTTGTGCGCCACCGCGCCGGTGGTGCCGGAATCGGCGAAGGAATCAAGCACCAAATCGCCGGGCTTTGTGGCAACTTCCAGAACTCGCTTCAATAGGCGTTCTGGCTTAGGGGTGCTAAATACGTCGGAACTATTGAATGCTCGTACTTCCAATTTCGCTTCGTGGTTATGGCCAACTTCCTCGTTGGGCCATAATGTTGCAGGAGGCCGGGTTGGGCTTTCTTCTAAATATTGTTTAACGTAAATCTCCCATCGCTCATCTTTCCGGATGAACTCAAGTTGATTTAGGTTCGTTGGAACATTTTCATTTTTCCAGCGCCAGCGTCCTTCCGTCCCATCCGGTTTAACGGGCCAAATATCAGATCCATCAGGTGCGGTAATCGAATACCACATCGAAGGTCGATCTTGCCTGAGAGATTCCGATCCCTCTTTTCTCAAGGAGCGTCGCCGGTAATACTTATTTGCGGCCTCATCAAAAAATCCAAATTGTGCGGCGTTCTGATCTTTTGGCAATTGAAGGGGGAAAAATCGTTCAGATTTTTGATAAACAAATAAATGGTCATGAGAAACGCTGAATCCTCGTGCATCCATGCGTTCGCTATAAACTTTTTGCCAAAGGCAGTTGGCCGCAAAGTTTAAGCACCCAAAAACTTCATCGCACAGCACCTTCAAATAATGCGCTTCATTATCATCAATCGTAATCCACAATGAGCCATCCTCTGACAACAACCGCCGAATAATCTCCAGCCGATCCCGCATCAACCCCAGCCAGATCGAATGCTCCAGCCCATCGTCGTAATGCGTAAACGCGCTGCCCGTGTTGTACGGCGGGTCGATGAACACGCACTTCACCTTCCCCGAAAACTCTTGCTCCAGCGCCTTCAACGCCAGCAGATTGTCCCCGAAAATCAGCCGGTTGTCAAAAATATCTCTATCCGTCACGCGATGCGTGGCGTGATACGACCTCTCCGCCCCCTCCAGCAGAATCCGCGCCTCCAACTTGGGCCGCTTCTCCTTGCCAATCCAAGTGAGTTCGAGTTTTTGTTTGATCATTAATTATCGCCTTAATTAATCATTACAAAATTTCTCGAAGTTCTTTTGGTGGCAAGAGTTGCGGGGATAAAACAAGCAATTCATTTGCGCGGCGCTTCACCTGTGCATAGTACATAAGTGATTTTCGATATATTGGAAATCCTGAATACAATGCCTCAATCTCTGGCTCATCATCGTAGGTTAGCATCCAAGGGCATTGTAGTTTTTTGATTGCATCGGCCAAAACGATATGGTCTCTCGGCTCATAGAAGTTGGTATAAAGGGCTTGACCTTTTGCGTAGTATGGAGGATCAATATTCAAAAAGGCTCGGCGCGGCAGTTTTTGGACCCATTGTTCAATGCAGAGTTTTGCATCCAGCTGGGTTAGTTGTACAGCATCACGATATATTTTAATGCGTCGAATTTTTTCTATAAGTTCATTCTTATTAAATCTGCAATTCAGTTTGTAAGTTCCGTTCTGTGATTTTCCGCCGATAACTCCTGCGTCGATAATACCAGATCGATTTGTTCGATTTAAGAATAGAGTTGCAAATCCGCGCGAAAGAACACTTGAATTTTTGCGTCTAAGGACCGTACGTTGCTGATACCATTCTTCCATTGACACCGGAGTATCTTCGATCAGCTTGCAAAGCCGATCAGTATTATTTAAGACTGATTCCCAGAAGCTGTAAATTCCTGAATCGATATCGTTCAGCCAGACCTCGCCCACTTGGCCAGTAAACAAGAGGCGCCAGGCAACGCCTGCGCCACCGGCAAACGGCTCAGCATACACCCCACGATCAAGATCATTGACACGAAGTAGGTCGCCAACGAATGGCGCAATTTGGGTTTTACCTCCCGGATAACGAAGCGGACTGTCAATGGTCGGCATATTTATGAGAGTTGTGATTTATCATACAGCTACCCAGTGCTCTTACATGCGATCTAACATGATATGTAAGCTAGTTTCCCAATTGTCCCATACCTCTATGAGACCTTTGCGCGTAGGAAGATGAGCACCATGAACTGCTGAACCCAAGGTATCAAGGCTATAGGGCGCATCCTTGTTCGATTCTGCCATTCGCATAAATTTGAGCTGATTGGCCGGTACCCCATTATTTTTTAAGTGCTCATGGCATTGTTTTACCAAGTGATGATCAGGTGTTCCAGATTTATGAAAACCATGCCTCAACGCATAGAGCACAATGATGCGCTCTACTGCTGCACGCACCAAATAGTTGGCGGAGAAAATATGGCTATCCGGGTCAATGGTTTGCAATTCTTTAAGGATGCGCCGTAGATTTTTATCTTGGTGTTTAACCACGAAGGAAGACTGGACGATATACGGGCGTTTATCAGGGCTACGCGGGTTACGCTGTATTTTTGTTGTAGCTACCTTTTGAGGCGCTGGTGCATCAATAGGAGCAGAAAGTGTCGTGTGAGGAGCGACGCCACGTTGGTGTAGTGCACGAGCGTAAGCGTCTATGTCATCTTTTTTCGATCGAGAACTCAATACCGTATTCGCACCATTCTGACCCAGTGCATCGTTGACAAAGTTTTGTAAAGAAACATCGACCTCTGTTGGAGCATGAGTAAACTTCAATTCACTTGACGAGCCTAAGCCAAGAGCTGCTCGTATAAGTGGGTTGCTCAAGTATCGCGTCATCGTTGTTACGCTGATGTCCTTCCGCATCGCTTGATCAATCCAACCTGCTATTTCTGCTCGATCCAGTACAGCGACCGCTAAACGGTTGGGTGTAGTGCCAAGAGCGGATCTATCCTTTGCTGCTGGCCCCCATTTTCTCGTACCTGCGCCGTCCTGTTCGCCGAGATGGCGGAGCTTGAGCCACGGGGCAGCAGTTTCACGATCCCTGAAAACAACGACAGGCACCCTGTTGGGAATATTCTCAGAAACCCGAAGAGATTCGATGCTATTCCGAATGGTCGTATTCGGTGCTTTTTGAGGATCGTGAAGCACCTTCAGCGCACACGCCCGACGATTACCCTCGACAACAATGTAGTGTCCTGGGTTGCCCTCCATTTCAATGACGCCGATTCGATCAAGGGGACTTATGGCTCCCTTTTGAGCAATGTCTTTTGCCACAGCAAGTGTTTTTTCGGCACCAAAAAGCTGGGCAATGATCCGATCTTCGTCATGGATTGGGTCATGACGAGGATTTTCTGGATCAAGATGTAGGCGCGTGAGCGGGACATCGTCTACGTTCTGGTAGTCCGGACGAGTGTTAGTCATGAATTCTCCTTATGAGTAGTGATTGATAGAAAGTAGCAGGCGAAGCGGGAGAGGTGGTAGTCATCGACACTTCGGACGCTTCCCGATCCGAGGTCGACCATTTTGCCGGCGCCGGCAAAAT
>WRJY01000256.1 GCA_009778355.1 Desulfovibrionaceae bacterium
AAGGGCCGCGACAGGTTCACGGCCCGGCTCCAGCGCCGCCGGCGGGCGCCTGCCCAGCCGCGTCGCGCCGCGCGTGCCGCGCCAGCCGGTCGAACCACAGATAGACCACCGGCGTGGTGAACAGCGTCAGCAACTGGCTCAGCACCAGACCGCCGAAGATCGCCAGGCCCAGCGGGCGGCGCAGTTCGGCGCCGTCGCCGACGCTCAGCATCAGCGGCACGGCGGCGGCCAGCGCCGCCAGCGTGGTCATCATGATGGGCCTAAAGCGCAGCAGCGCCGCCTGATGAATGGCTTCCTGCGCCGGCAGACCCTGCCCGCGCTCGGCTTGCAGCGCGAAGTCGATCATCATGATGGCGTTTTTCTTCACGATGCCGATCAGCAAAATCAGGCCGATGATGCCGACGATGTCCAGCGGGTGCCCCGTGGCCCACAGCGCCAGCAGCGCGCCCACGCCAGCCGAGGGCAGCGTGGACAGGATGGTCAGCGGGTGGATGTAACTCTCGTACAGCACGCCCAGCACGATGTACACGCACACCAGCGCCGCCAGAATCAGCCACAACTGGTTGGCCAGCGAGCTTTCGTAGGCGCCGGCGGAGCCGGTCATGCGCAACGCGATGCCGTGCGGCAGCCCCTCGGCCTCGGCGGTGTCCTTGATGAGCTGGACCGCCGCCCCCAGCGACACGCCCGGCGCCAGGTTGAACCCCACGGTGGAGGCCGGGTACTGCGCCACCCGCGTCACTTGCAGCGGCGTCGGCTGCTCGGTGATCGCGGCCACCGAGGACAGCGGCGTGGTGCCGCCGCTCGAGGTGCGCAGCGGCAGGTTCATCAGCGCTTGCAGCGAAGCCACCTCGCTGCGTCCAGACTCCAGAATCACGCGGTAATGGTTGGTCTCGGTGAAGATGGTGGAGACGATGCGCTGGCCGAAGGCGTTGTAGAGCGTGTCGTCGATGCTGCTGGCGGTGATTCCCAGGCGCGAGGCGCTGTCGCGGTTCACGTCCACGTAGGCGGCCAGGCCCTGCGCGCCAGCGTCGGTGGTGACGCCGCTGAGTTCGGGCAACTGGCGCAGGCGCGCGGCCAGGCGCTGCGCCCAGGCGTCCACCTCGGCGGTGCTGACGCCTTCGAGCGCGAAGCGGTATTCGGTCGGGCCGCCCTCGCTGTCCACCGTCAGGTCCTGCGTCGGCTGCACCAGCGCGGTAACGCCCGGCGCGGCGCTTTCGACGGTTTGCTTCAGGCGCTCCATGACGGCCGGCTGCGCATCGTCGAACAGGCCGCGCTTGCCCAAATTGATGACCATCCGCCCATTGTTCAGCATGGTGTTGTTGGCCGCGTCCACGCCCACCACCGAACTGACGCTGACCACCGCCGGATCGGCCAGCACGGCCCGGGCCGCCGCGTTCTGCAAGGCGGCCATGCGGTCGAACGACACGTCCGGCGCCGCCTGCACGCGCATCTGCAACTGGCCGGTGCTCTGGGTGGGAAACAGCGACTTCGGAATCGCCCAGTACATCAGCGCGGTCAGCAGCAGCGTCGCCAGCGCGATCAGCAGCGTAAAGCCCTGGCGCGCCAGCACCCAGCGCAGGCCGCGGTCGTATTGGGCGATGACGCGCTCCATCAGGCTGCGCGCGGCCTCGCCGGCGCGGCGGTGCGCGTGATCGAGCGGCTCCAGCCAGCGCGCCGACATCATCGGCACCAGGGTCAGCGACACCACGGCGGAAATCAGGATCGTCAGCGCCAGCGTGACCGCGAACTCGCGGAACAGCCGCCCGATCACCTCCTGCATGAACAGCAGCGGAATCAGCACCGCCACCAGCGACACCGTGAGCGAAATGATGGTGAAGCCGATCTCCCCCGCGCCGTCGATGGCCGCCTGCCAGGGCGACTTGCCCATCTCCCGGTGGCGGGCGATGTTCTCGATCACCACGATGGCGTCGTCCACCACGAAGCCGGTGGCGATCGTCAGCGCCATCAGGCTCAGGTTGTTGAGCGAAAAGCCCAGCAGGTACATCAGGCCGGTGGCGCCGATGAGCGAGATCGGCACCGAAATGCTGGCGATCAGCGTGGCGCGCGGGCTATGCAGGAACATGAAAATCACCAGCACCACCATGCCCACGGCCAGCAGCAGTTCCATCTGCACCGAATGCACCGAGGCGCGGATGCCCTGCGTGCGGTCGGCCAGCACGGTGACGCGCACGCTCTCGGGCAGGCCCGCCTCCAGGGCGGGCAGCGCCTGCCCGATGGCATCGACGGTGGCAATCACGTTGGCGCCCGGCTGGCGCTGCACGTTCAGCACGATGGCCGGAAACAGCGCGCCGCCCGCGGGCAAGGCCGCCTGCTCGCGCTGAATCGCGGCCGCCGGGTCGTTCTTGATGCCGGCCCAGGCGCCCAGGCGGTCGTTTTCCGAACCGGCGATCACCTCGGCCACGTCCTTCAGGCGCACCGGCGCGCCGCCGCGCCAGGCCAGCACCAGCTCGCGGTAGTCCTCGGCGGTGAGCAACTGGTCGTTGCTGTTGATCGAATACGCGCGCGTCGGCCCGTCGAAAGTGCCCTTGGCGCTGCTGACGTTGTTGCCGGCAATGGCGCTGCGCAGGCTGTCCAGCCCCAGGCCCATGTTGGCCAGCGCGTCGATGTTGCCCTGCACGCGCACCGCCGGGCGCTGCCCGCCCGCCAGCGTGACCAGGCCCACGCCGCTGATCTGGCTGATCTTTTGCCCCAGCCGCGTGTTGACCATGTTCTGCACCTCGGTCAGCGGCAGGCTGTCGGAGCTGACGGCCAGCGTCAGAATCGGCGCGTCCGCCGGATTGACCTTGGCGTACACCGGCGGCGCCGGCAAATCGGCGGGCAGCAGCAGGCTGCCGGCGTTGATGGCGGCCTGCACCTGCTGCTCCGCCGAGGCCATGGACTCGCTCAACGCGAATTGCAGCGTGACGATGGACACCCCCGCCGCGCTGGTGCTGCTCATGCGCGCCAGCCCCGCCATCTGGCCGAACTGGCGCTCCAGCGGCGCGGTGACGGTGCGGCTCATCACGTCCGGGCTGCCGCCGGGGTACAGCGTTTGCACCTGGATGGTGGGGTAGTCCACCTGCGGCAGCGCCGCCAGCGGCAAAAAGCGCAACCCCAGCAGCCCCGCCAGCACGATGGCCAGCATGAACAGCCCGGTGGCCACCGGGCGCTGAATGAACAGGCGCGAGATATTCATGGCCTGCGCCGGCTTCAGTTACCGCCGCCTTGACCGCCGCCCTGCGCGGCCCGCTGCTGGCGCAGTTTCTGTAAAAACGCGCCCTGCTCCTCTGGCGGCATGGCCTGCACCTTGGCGCGCATGTCGGGCGGCAGGCGCTCCAGCGCGGCCTTGAGGTGAGCGGCGGCGTCAGCCGGCGCGCTGGCCGCCCGGGCGCGGCTGGCGCCGGAGGCCGGCGGCAGCGGCGGCCCGGCCAGTTGCACCGGGCCGCCGGCGCGCACGCGGTCGCCCCCTTCGGTCACCACCGTCTCGCCCGCCTTGACGCCAGACTGGATCAGCACCTGCTCCACTTCCTGGCCACCGCGCTTGACGGCGCGCATCTCGGCCACCTGCTGATCGGTGACGATGTACACGTAATCGCCCTGCGGCCCGGTGCGCACCGCCGTCACCGGCACCAGCACGCCGGAAGTGGCGCCCAATTGCAGGCGCACGTTGACGAACTGGTTGGGAAACAGCGCCCGCCCGCCGTTGTCGAACCGCGCCTTGCCCAGCAGCGTGCCGGTGGTGGTGTCGATCACGTTGTCCAGCGTCAGGAACTGGCCGCTCGCCAGCACCTCGTCACGCGCGCGGTCCAGCGCCTGTACCGGCAGAGCGCCGCCGCGCTGGGCCTTGAGCACCTCGGGCACGCGGTCCTGCGGCACGGCGAACTTGACGTCGATCGGCGTCATCTGCGTAATGGTGGCAATGCCGGTGGCCGCGCCCGCCGTCACCATGTTGCCCTGATCGACCGCGCGCAGCCCGATGCGCCCGCCGATCGGCGCCGTGATGCGCGTGTAGTCCAGATTGATGCGCGCGCTGTTTTCCGCCGCCTTGTCCGACAGCACCGAGCCTTCGAGCTGGGCCACCAGCGCCGTTTGCGTATCCAGGTCCTGACGGGCAATCGAATCCTGCTGCCAAAGCTGCTGGTAGCGGCCCAGCGTCAGGCGCGCGGCGGCCAGTTGCGCCTCGTCGCGCGCGCGCTGGCCCTGCGCCTGCGCCAGTGCCTGCTCGAACGGCGCCGGGTCGATGCGCGCCAGCAACTGGTCCTTGCGCACCGCCTGGCCCTCGGTGAACAGCACCTCGGTCAGAATGCCCGACACCTGCGGGCGCACCACCACCTGCGTCACCGGCGTCACGGTGCCCAGCGCGTTGATAAGCACCGGCAGCTCGCCCTGCCGCGCCACCGCCACGCCCACCGTGGCCGACGCACCGCCGCCGCCCGGCCCGCCCGGGCCGCGAAAGCCGCCGCCCTGGGCCGCTGCCGGCGCGGGCGTCTTGGCGCGCTGCGCCAGCCACCAGGCCGCACTGCCCAGCGCCAGCACCAGCAGCAGCGCCAGCACTCGCCCCAGCCATCGGTGACGGCGCGGCACGGACGCAGGAGCGCTGGAATCGTTTGGAGTGTCGGAACTGGACATGATCAATGCAGCAAATGAAGAGAGCCTGACCGGAAAGACGCCACGCCATCGTAGCGGCCCACGAAAACAGCGCCGTGACTGGCGGCTGAAGAAATGTAAAGCAACGCGCGGCGGCTCATTGCCTCCAGGACACCCAGCCCGTCCACCACGTCAACAGCACGATGGCGCCAAACGCCAGCCGGTACCACGCAAACGGCACGAAGCTGTGGCTGGAGATATAGCGCAGCAGCCAGCGCACGCACATCCAGGCGCTGATGAACGAAAACACCAGCCCCGCCACGAACAGCGGCGCATCGGCCCACGAGAGCAGCGCGCGCTCCTTGTAGAGCGAGTACGCGCCCGCGCCGATCAACGTTGGCATGGCCAGAAAGAAAGAAAAATCCGTCGCCGCCTTGCGCGACAGCCCCAGCAACATGCCGCCGATGATGGTCGCCCCCGACCGGCTGGTGCCCGGCACCATGGCCAGGCACTGCGCCAGCCCCACCTTCAGCGCGTCCCAGTGCGTCATGTCGTCCATCGAGGCCACGCGCGCCGCGCCCTGCTGCCGGCGCTCGGCCCACAAAATGACGAACGCGCCCGCAATGAAGGTAGCGGCCACCACCTGCGGCCTGAACAGGTGCGCCGTGATCGCCTTGTACACCAGCAGCCCTATCAGCGCCGCCGGCATGAAGCCGATCAGCACGTTCAGCGCCAGCCGCCGCGCCTGCCGGCTGCCGGGCAGCGCCGTCAGCGTATCGGCAATCTTGCGCCAGTACACCATCACCACCGCCAGAATCGCCCCGGTCTGAATGGCGATGTCGAACACCTTGGCCTTGTCGTCGTCGAAGCCCAGCAGACTGCCCGCCAGAATCAGGTGGCCGGTGGACGAAATGGGCAAGAACTCGGTCAGCCCCTCCACGATGCCCATCAGGGCGGCTTTGAGCAACAACACGGTTTCCACGCGAGTCCTTTTATGACGCTACCAGTTTTGTAGCTGAAGGCGCAAATTTTACGCGCGCCAGCGCCGGCTTCGCCATCACTGGCAGGCAGTCGGCCCATGCGAGCGGTGCCATGCCCTCGGCTCCTGCTGCGCAAGCGCCGCATTGGCCTCATCCCGTCGCAAAACGCTTGCCGGGCTAAAGCCAAGGCGTGTATGATTGCGCAAGCACTCACTTTGTAACGTAATTGTATCAAACAATCGCTTTTGCCCAGGAGGTCTCCACCGCCACCCAACTGTTGCGCCGTCGCGCAAACCGGTCATGCCATGTCTGCAGCACGCCAAGCGCGCCGCCGCATGGCAAGCAACCGCGCTTGACGAATGGCGGCGTATGCGCCCGCTCTTGAAACATATCCATCCAAGGAAAGGACTCATCATGAAGATCACGAAAAACAAACCACGCCGGCTCATTGGCGCCGCAGTCTCCGCTACAGTGGCGCTTTGCCTCACGACGCTGGCTCCTGTCACGCCAGCAGCGGCGGCGGGCAAGTACAACAGCGTGTACACCCCCATCGACACCGACTATCCGATTCCGCCAGGCGACGTGAGATACGTTGACCCCAATGGCAGCGACACCAATGACGGCTCGGCAGCCAGACCGTATCAGACGTTGAAAAAGGCGCACGACAGCATCGCCGATGGCGGCACGATCGTGATGCGCTCGGGCATCTATCGCCAACCGCACACATTCATTACCAAGCAAAACGTCACCGTTCAGGCGGACAAGCACGCCGAGGTCTGGCTCAAGGGCAGCCGCGTGGTAACCAACTGGACGCCAAGCGGTTCGATGTGGAAAGCAGCCGGCTGGGCGCCCGACTTTTGTCGCGACTGCTCTACGAATCCCAATGAGGGCATCGCCGCCTGGCCGGAACAGGTGTTCATCGACGACGTATCGTTGACTCAGGTGGGTACAAAGCAAGAAGTGACAAAAAACAAGTTTTATGTTGACACAGTCGAACGCGCCATCTATATCGGCAACGATCCTGCCGGCAAAACAGTCGAGGCATCCGAGTATGAACGCGCCTTGACGGTGACTGGCGCCAACTTCAAGTTACTTGGTATCAACATTGCCCAGTATGCGCCACATCAACAAGGAATCTCCAATGATGACATGGGTTCGCTGGGAATGATATACACCAATGCAGGCGCAACCAACCTTCTGGTAGAAAACTGCCTGATTGTGCAATCGGCGTCCCACGGCCTGAGCTCCTCCGGCAGTAGCGGCGTCGTCATCAGAAATTCCGAATTCCGTGACAATGGCGCAAATGGCATCGGCGGCAACCGGATGACCAACTACACGGTTGAAAACAATACATTTTTTCAAAACAATGCAGCCGGATTCGAAACGAAAGACTGCGGTGATTATTGCGGTATAGCGGACATAAAAATCACACACTCTGAAAACATCACATTCCGCAACAACTTCATCGCCAACACGCCAGCCAATGGCTTCTGGTGCGACGAGGGCTGTATTAATACAACCATCACAAATAATTTCGTTTCGAGATCGGTTTACGAAGGAATTTTTTACGAAGTCTCATCACACGCCATCATCGCCGGCAACATAGTCGAAGGATCAGCCGGCGGCGGCATCACCATCGGCGGCAGTGACCATGTTCAGATATATAACAATACTTTGTCGCGCAACAGATTCAATCTTCGCATCTACGAAGATCCCAGGATCAATGGCTGCAATAAATACAGCAGCGCAGAAAAAAAGTGTTTAGCGAATGAGCCCTGGTCGCAATCCAAGGGCCTGAGCTGGGACACGAAGAGCACTGAAGTATATAACAATATCGCTTCGCGGCCAAGATATTCCGACAATACTGCCGTGCGGCCAGACGGCAACCAGGCAACACCGTTTTTCACCGCCATGAGCATTCAACAGAATGGGACTGTCGTCATAGCGCCAGACATGTTCAATAATGTGGACTATAACGCTTACTGGCGCGACGCAAAAGAAAGCTGGTTATGGGTATGGGACAAGAATCGGGAAAACAAGGATGACCATACAATTTACACTGGCGAAGATGCCATTGCAAAGATCCGCGCAGGAACCGGCTTTGAGACCCATGGAATAGATCAATTTGGTAACATAAATACAAATTTCGTTACCGAGAGTATATCCGATCTGCAAAAAAGCGATTACCACCTGACGCCTGCCAGTCCGCTGAGAAATGCGGGCCGGGTGCTGCCGGCTGACGTGGCAGCGGCTCTCGGCTGGCCGGCGGGCGTGCCGGTGGATATGGGCGCGCTCAACAACCCCTGGATGAAGATGCCGCTTGGCAACAGCCCAATCGAACCAGCCATTTGCTCAACCCTGATCAGCCCCATTTACCAGGTCATCAACCCAGCGCTTCAAACGAATCTGCTCACGGCTTCGGAAAACGAGGCCGCCAATGCCGCCAAATACGGCTTCACGGACAGCCGCGGCGCGCCGTTCAATGCATCGCTGACGCCTGTGGACGGGCTGGTTGCCGTGCACCGGCTGTACAACGCCGCCACCAACGATTTCGTCTGGATCACGGATCCGAATGAAGTCACGTCAGCCATTCAAAAATACGGGTACGCCGACAACGGCATCAATTTCTACGCATCGCCATCCGCGAGCACCTGCACACAACCCGTGTACCGCTTTATAAAAGGCAACATCCACCGCTTCGCGGTAAGCCAGGCCGACCGCAATGACCTGGCAGCCAGCGACTGGAAATCCGAAGGCGTTGCATTCCACGCCAACGTTCCAAGCGATCCCGCTTTTTGTTCGGCTTTGCTCAGCCCCATCTACCAGGTCGTCAACCCAGCGCTTCAAACGAATCTGCTCACGGCTTCGGAAAACGAGGCCGCCAATGCCGCCAAATACGGCTTCACGGACAGCCTCGGCGCGCCGTTCAATGCATCGCTGACGCCTGCGGACGGGCTGGTCGCCGCGCACCGGCTGTACAACGCCGCTACCAACGATTTCGTCTGGATCACGGATCCGAATGAAGTCACGTCGGCCATTCAAAAATACGGGTACGCCGACAACGGCATCAATTTCTACGTGTCGCCATCTGCGAGCAATTGCACGCAACCCGTGTACCGTTTCGCAAAAGGCACCATCCACCGCTTCGCGGTAAGCCAGGCCGACCGGAGTGACTTGACGGCCAGCGGCTGGAACGCCGAAGGCGTTGTATTCCACGCCGGATTTCGGTGATTCGATCTGCAAATCGGCACAGGGGCAGTTCCTGAGGGCTGCATCCCTGCCACCGGGCAGTTCGAGCGCTTGAGGCCAGGCGCCATCGGGGCGGGCCAGCCGGTCGAACCACGTCGGGGTCAGCACGCTATCGAGCAGCTTGCCACTGTTACGACGCCACCATCGGCGGCTGTTGGCCGCGATCTGATGAACCCCGACTCGCCCAAGGCGCGCAGTTTCCGGAGGAACATGGCCGCGCCGCGCTTTCAGTGCTTGAGCTGAATTGCCAGTAACCCTAAAAACGGCAGTTGAGCGCTTCTTTACCTTCGTAACCCCTTATGAACACAGAGATTTTTGACTTCGATCAATCTCACCATTTGGGT
>WRJY01000257.1 GCA_009778355.1 Desulfovibrionaceae bacterium
AAAGCGCCGGGCAGAGGCGCGCAGCATCTCGTGGTCATCGCGGAAAACGGTGCGCGGGAAGGTGAGCAGGGTGTCTTGCATGATGATGGTTCCAGACAGCAAATACGGTTAAAAACGGCAGTTGACAAAAGGCTGGGCTTCCAGCCCGGCGCGGCCTACGAGGTCAATGTAACGCATGGGGGGCTTCTACTTCAAGTAATCGGACACCACTTTCCACCGCCCGTCCCGGACTTGCGATAGGCGCGAGAGCTCGTTGCCCAGGTGCTTGGCGGGGCTGAAAGTCAATTCAGGCGAACCGAAGTAGCTGGCCGGAATCGTCAAGCTGTCCATCGCCTGGCTGAAGCTCTCGACCGTCAAGTTGGATCCGGCCTTGTTGGCCGCATTGGCAAAAGCATCGATCAAGCAGTAACCGGACACCGAATAGGTCGTTGGTTCTTCGTTGAACTTGGCCTTGTACTTGTTGGCCCAGGTGCGGATTTGCTCTGATTCATCGTCCAGGTAGGGTTCCTGCGCGGTCATGGCGGCGTACAAGCCATCGACCGCCTTGCCGCCCAGTTTGGGGACGTTGGCGTTGTAGGCAGCGGCGGAGCCCAGAAAAGTCGGGTTGAAGCCGGCCTTGCGCGCCTCGGCCATGGCGCCGATGGTTTCGCGCAAAACGGTACCGAGCACCACGAAATCACAACTCGCGGCCTTCAGGCGCGCGATCTGGGATGAAAAATCCGTCGCGCCGCGCTTGTAGCTGGTCTTTTCGGTCAGCGTCATGCCGATGGTTTTGAGGCCGTCCTCGCTGCCGCGCAGCACCTCCAGGCCGAAATCGTCGTCCTGGTAAACAAGGCACACCTTCTTCGCGTCCTTTTCCTTGACCAGACGCGTCACGGTCTGCTTGATTTGGTCGTAATAGTTGGAAAAGTAGGCGTACTTCAGTTTGTGCAGCGGCTCGTACATTTCGCGCGCCGCGGTGATCGGGAAAAGGCTGAACACGTTCTTTTCGATCAGCACCGGAAATGTAGCCACGGTGGGCGCCGTGCCCATGCTGCCGATCATGGCGAATATCTTGTCCTGGTTGACCAGCTTTTGCGCCGCCAGCACGGCGCGCTTGGGATCGTAGGCCGAATCCTCGACGATGAGTTTGAGCTTGCGGCCATGGATGCCGCCCTGTTCGTTGATCTCATCGACGCGCATCTGGAGACCCAGTCTGGCCGGTTTGCCCAAACCGGCCAAGGGACCGGATAAATCCTGGATCGAGCCAATGGTGATCTGATCCTTGCTCACGCCTTGGGTTTGCGCGAAAGCATGACCGCCGCCAAAAGCAGCGCTTGCCAAGACCAGAACAGAGAGAGCGGACTTGAATTTATGTTGCATGAGGATTTCTTTCACGTGGGTTTCAAGGCGGGGACGATGCTTGCCGGGCAAGGGGGCTTGGCTGTATGACGTTTTCTTGTACTTTCATTTCATGTAGTCGGATACCACCTTCCACCTGCCGTCCTGAATCTGCGAGATACGCGAGACATCGTTGCCCAAACGCTTGGTGGGGCTGAAGGTCATGACGGGCGTGCCGAAGATGTCGGACGGGAATGTCATGCTGTCCATGATCTGGATGAAGCTCTCGGTTGTCAGGCTGGGGCCAGCCTTCTGAGCCGCCTTGACGAACGCATCCATCACGATGTAGCCGTACACCGAGTGCACCCCGGGGTCTTCGTTGAACTTGGTCTTGTACTTGTTGGCCCAGGCGCGAATCGCCATTGAGTCATCATCGAGATAGGGCTGTTGCACGGTCATGGTGGCGTACAGACCCTCCACGGCCTTGCCGCCCAGCTTGTGGATGACGTCCGAATAGGCGCCGCTGGACATGAGAAAAATCGGATTGAAGCCGGTTTTGCGCGCCTCGCCCATGACGCCGATGGTCTCCCGGATGAGGGTGCCCAGCACCACGAAGTCGCAGCCCGCCGCCTTCATGCGGGCGGTCTGGGATGAAAAATCCGTCGCGCCGCGCTTGAAACTGGTCTTCTCGATCAGTGTCACGCCGATAGCCTTGAGACCGGCCTCCGCGCCGCGCAGCACCTCCAGTCCGTAATCGTCGTCTTGATAGACCGCGCACACCTTCTGGGCGTTCTTTTCCTGGACCAGACGCGGCGCGGCTTGCCGGATCTGGTCGTAGTAGGTGGAGGCATAGGAGTATTTGAGCTTGTTCGGCGGCTCGTACATCTCGCGTCCCGCCGAGAGAGGAAAGAAGTTGATCACGTTCTTCTCGAACAGCACCGGAAAACTGGCCACGTTCTGCGCCGTGCCGATGTGGCCGATCATGGCGAAAATCTTGTCCTGATTGACCAGCTTTTGCGCCGCCAGCACGGCGCGTTTGGGGTCGTAGCCCGCGTCCTCCACCTTCAAAACCAGCTTGCGCCCATTCACGCCGCCTTGCTCGTTTACCTCGTCCACGCGCATTTGCAGGCCCTGCTTGGTTTGCTTGCCGAAGCCGGCCACAGGGCCAGACAGGTCCTGAATCGAGCCGATGATGATCTGGTCTTTGGTGACTCCTTGAGTTTGCGCAAGCGCGGGGCTGCCTACAACGGCAGCGCCTGCCAAGGCGACGAGAGCAAGCTTGAGCTGCATGAAATTTCCTTTCATATTCCAGTGGGTTGTCTGCGCAAGAGGTCTTGATGAAAATTGCGCGCAAGCCGCGGTGATCCTCCTGATGCCCAAGTTCTTTCAGGAGCGGTACATCGCCTCGATCTGCTCGGCGTACTTGGCATGCACCAGCTTGCGCTTGAGCTTCATGGTCGGGGTCAACTCCTCGTCCTCGGCGGTGAGTTGCTTGTCGAGCAGGAAGAACTTCTTGATCTGTTCGACGCGAGCGAACTTCTTGTTGACCCCGTCGATCACGCCCTGGATCAGATCCTGCACTTGCGGCGCGCGCGTCAAGCTGGCGTAGTTGGAGAATGGAACGTCGTTGTCCTGCGCGAATTTCTCCACGTTTTCCTGGTCGATCATGATGATTACCGTCAGGTAGGGCAGCTTGTCGCCGATCACCACCGCGTCGGTGATGTAGGGACTGAACTTCAACTCGTTTTCCAGCTCGCTCGGCGTGATGTTCTTGCCGCCCGCCGTGATGATGATGTCCTTCATCCGGTCGGTGATGCGGAAATAACCTTCGCCGTCCACGGCGCCAACGTCGCCGGTGCGCAGCCAGCCATCGGCGGTAAAGGCTTCAGCAGTCTTCTCGGGCAAATTGAGATAGCCGGCAAACACGTTGGGGCCCTTGACCTGGATTTCCCCCGTGTCCGGATCGATCCGAACCTGGTTGTACGAAGCGGCTGGCCCGATCGAACCCAGCTTGATGCGGTTGGATGTCATCCCGGTGGAAGTTCCACAGGTCTCGGTCATGCCCCAGACTTCGAGCATGGGCACACCCAGCGCCAGGTACCACTTGATCAGCTCAGGCGAGATCGGCGCCGCTCCGGTGACCAGGAAACGCGCGCGGTGGATACCGATCATCTTGCGCACATTGTTCAGCGTCAGCCAACAGGCCAGGCGGAATTTCAACTTCAGACTGGCCGGCACTGGCGGCTGACCAGCCAGTACGAGGTCGGCGATGCGCTGGCCGACACCGATGCTCCAGGCGTACACGGTCTGTTGCAGCCATGTGCCTTCCTTGAGCGAGATGACCACGGCGGAGTAGAACTTCTCCCACACGCGGGGCACGGCGCCGAACACGGTGGGCGCGATTTCGCGCACGTTCTCGGGCACCGTGTCGGGGTTTTCGACGAAATTCAGTTTGGCGCCTGTGTACAGCGCAAAGTACTCTCCACCCACGCGCTCGGCAATGTGGCACAAGGGCAGGAAACACATGCACTCGTCGTGTTCATGGCGCGGAGTCACGGTGTTGAAGCCGCGCACGGCGTAAGTCAGGCTGGCGTGCGTGTGCATGGCGCCCTTGGGCTTGCCGGTCGTGCCGGAGGTGTAGACCAAAATGGCCAGGTCCTGCGGACGGCAGGCCTTCACGCGCTGTTCCAGTTCGCCGGGGCGCTCCGCGTTGTAAGCGCGGCCTAGTGCGCGCAAGGCATCCAGGCTGATGACGCCGGGGTCGTTCAGCTCGCGCAGCCCTTCCATGTCGAAGACAATGATTTTCTTGAGCAGCGGCAATCGCGCACGCACTTCCAGCCCCTTGTCGAGCTGCTCGTCATCCTCGACAAACAATACGCGGGTAGCGGAGTCCTCGCACAGATAATGCACCTGGTTTGATGCGTCGGTGGGATATATGCCGTTGGACACGCCGCCGCACGACAGCACCGCCAGATCGGACAGCACCCACTCCGGTACCGTGTTGGACAGGACGGAGACGGTTTCGCCGGGCGCCAGCCCCAGGCTCATCAGCCCGCCGGCAATTTCACGCACTCCCTCGGCAACCTGCTTCCAGGTCCAACTGCGCCAGATACCAAGATCTTTCTCGCGGAACCACACGGTGTCGCCGCGCAGCGCCACGGCGTTCCAGAACATGGCGGGAATGGTGTCGCCGTCCAGCACGCTGTCCAACACGGGTTGAAGGCGCGAGAGATCCCAGAGATTGGACATGTCAGTTACCCAGCGTTGCTTTTGTTTTCATCGCCACATCTTCTTTTTCTTCCAGCGCCGCTCGCCGCGCACACCGGCGTCTTTCATGCCCAGATAGAACTCCCTGATGTCTTCTTTTTCGCGCAGGCGCGCGCAGGTGTCCTCCATGACGATGCGGCCGTTTTCCAGCACATAGCCGAAGTCGGCGGCGTTCAAGGCCATGTTGGCGTTTTGTTCCACCAGCAAAATGGTGGTGCCGCGCTCGCGGTTGATGCGCACCACGATTTCGAAAATTTCCTTGGTCAGCTTGGGCGACAGGCCCAGACTGGGCTCGTCGAGCAGGATCAGATCCGGCGCGGCCATCAGCGCGCGGCTGATGGCCAGCATCTGTTGCTGGCCGCCCGACAGCAGGCCGGCATCCTGCGCGAAACGTTCTTTCAGGATGGGGAAATAGCCGTAGACCTGCTCCATGTCGCGCGCCACATCATCGCGGTTGCGGCGGGTATAGGCGCCCATCAACAGGTTGTCGCGCACCGACAGCAGCGGGAATACCTCGCGCCCCTCGGGCACGTGCGACAGCCCCTGTTGAACGATGAAGGCCGGGTCTTTGGCGGTAATGTCGCGGCCATTGAATTCGACCGAGCCCTTGCGGGGATCGATGATGCCGGAGATGGTTTTCAAGATGGTGCTCTTGCCAGCGCCGTTGCTGCCCAGAACGGTGACGATCTGCCCCCGGGGAACCTGCAGGCTGACGCCGCGGATGGCCTTGATCGGGCCGTAGGCGCTTTCGATATTGAGCAGACTCAACACGGTATTGCCGCCGGCGGACGGTGCGACGTTCTGCGCCTGGGCGCTTCCTGAAACGGTCCGTTCGGCGCTCATGCCGATCTCCTCAGCGAAGCCACGTCGTCGATGGAACCGAGATAGGCTTCGATGACCGCCTGGTTGCTCTGTACCTCGCCCGGGGAGCCCATGGCCAGCACTTGGCCCTGGTTCATGGCCACGACCTGGTTGGATACGCGCGAAACCAGCGTCATATCGTGCTCGACCATCAGCACCGTGACGCCCAATTCGTGCACGATGTCCTCGATCCAGAAAGCCATGTCATCGGTTTCTTCCACGTTCAGGCCCGATGACGGTTCGTCCAGCAGCAACAACCGGGGCTCGGCGCACAGCGCGCGCGCCAGCTCCACGACTTTGCGCACGCCGTAGGGCAAGCCGGCCACCAGCGACTCGCGGTAGTGCTGCAAGTCCAGCAGATCAATCACGCGTTCGACTTGCTCGCGCGCCTTCAACTCGGCGGCGCGCGTGGCTGGGGTGAAGAACAGCTCGCGCCAGAAACCAGTTTGCCGGTGCGTGTGGCGGCCAACCAGCAGGTTGTGCAAGACCGTGGCCTGCTCGAACAATTCGATGTTCTGGAATGTGCGCGCAATGCCCAGGGAGGCGACCCGGTGCGGCGGCTGCCTGGTCAGCTCGATCATGCCGTCCGGGCCAGCGTAGCTGATTTCGCCGCTGGTGGGCGTGTAGATGCGGCTGATGAGGTTGAAGACCGTGGTCTTGCCAGCGCCGTTGGGCCCGATCAGCGTGAACACCTCGCCGCGCCGCACATCGAAGCTCACTTCGTTGACGGCCAGCACACCGCCGAAGCGGACGCTCAGGTTGCGGGCGGAAAGCAGGACTTCGCTCATTTCAACCTGTCGGATTTCTGGAATGTTTTCTGCCGCTTGAACATGCCTTTGCGGTAAAACGGGAACAGTTCAAGCCAGGTGCGAATCTTCAGCCAGCGGCCGTACAGACCGAGCGGCTCGAACAGCACGAAGGCAATCAACACCACGCCGTACACCACGGCCTGCAGACCTGGCGCCTGGCCGATGGCGTCGGGCAGGTAGTCCTTGGTCATGGCGATCAACTGCGGCATGGCGATCAGGAACATCGCACCGAGGAAAGCGCCATGCACCGATCCAAGGCCGCCAATGACCACCAGCAGCAGCAAGTCAATGGACTGGCTGATGCTGAACTGGTCCGGCGACAAAAAGCGCAACTGGTGTGCGTACAGCGCGCCGCCCAGTCCGGCCAGCGCCGCCGAGATGGCGAATGACAGCGTTTTGTAGCGCGCCAGGTGAATGCCCATGCTCTGCGCCGATATCTCCGAATCCCGGATGGCGACGAGCGCCCGCCCGGTCGAGCTGCGCAGCAGGTTGAGCACGCCCAGCGTGACGAGCACGGAGGTGACCAGGCAAATGAAGTAAAAGCCTTCCGATGAATCGATCTTCCAGCCGAACATCTCTGGCGCCTTGACTTGCATACCCGCGTTGCCGCCGGTCATGTTTTCCCAGCGAGCGAAGACTTCTTCCACAATGAAGCCGAACGCCAGCGTGGCAATGCCCAAGTACATGCCCTTGACGCGCAGCGCCGGCAAGCCGACCACCACGCCAGCCGCCGCGGCCAACGCGGCCGCGCAGATCATCGCGATGGGAAATGGCAAGCCCAGATTGGTGAGCACGCCCTGGGCGTAGGCGCCGACGCCCAGAAATGCGGCGTGACCGATCGAGACTTGGCCGGTGAAGCCGGCCAACAACATCAGACCCAGGCCAACGATACCGTAGATCAACACGAAGGTGAGTTGCGCCAGCCAGTATTCGGGCATCAGCCAGGGCGCGGCAAACAACCCCAGCAGCAGCAGTGAATACCAGAACACATGTCCGCCATGTTTGGCCAGACGGATGTCTTGCTCGTAACTGGTCTTGAAGATGAAGCGCATCGTTGTCCGCTCCTACACCTTCTTGCGCAGTTTCTCGCCAAACAGGCCGTTGGGTCTGACCATCAGCATGACCAGCACCACGACGTATGCTGCAATGTCCTTGACGCCTTCGGGCAGGTAAAAACCGGCCAGGGCTTCGACGATGCCGATAATCAACCCGCCGACGATGGCGCCAGGCAGGCTGCCAAAGCCGCCTACGACGGCCGCCGGAAAGGCTTTCAGGCCGATCAGGCCCATGTTGGCGTACACGAAGGTGATGGGCGCCAGCAGCAGGCCGGCCACCGCCGCCACTGCTGCGGCCAGTCCCCACACCAATCCGTTCAGACGCTTGACCGGTATGCCCATGTAGTAAGCGGCCAGTTGATTTTGCGACGCCGCCTGCATGGCAATACCGAACTTGCTGTACTTGAACATGGCGTACAGGCCGGCGCACAGCAGGGCGGTGACGCCGATCACCACCAGATGCTCGGCGCTCAACACCAGCCCGCCCAGATTCCAGGTCACGTCTTTGTAGGGCACCATCAGGGTGTGGGTTTCGGTGCCGATGGCGGGGATCATGGTGATCAGGCCGCGCGCCACGTAGCCGATGCCAAAGGTCAGCATCACGATGGAAAATGCGGGCTGCCCCAGGATCGGACGGACAATGGTCCATTCCAGCAGCACGCCCAACAGCGCCATGGCGGCAATGGCGCACAGCACCGACAACCAGAACGGGAAGCCCAGCAGCGTCATGCCGGTCAGACCGCCAAAAGCGCCCAGCATCATCAGATCGCCCTGGGCAAAATTGACGGTCTCGGTGGCCTTGTAGATCAGCACGAAACCCAGTGCGATCAGGCCATAGATACAGCCTTGGGTTATACCGCTGATGACCAATTGCAGAAATTGCAAACTTGATTCCTCGAAGGTCGGGGGCTGATCGGATGCGTTGGCCGGCAGCTAGCCGCCGGTTCGCCGAAACACGGGCTCGCGCTTTTCCATGAACGCCCGCACCCCTTCGGCGAAGCTGGGGCGATCAAGCAGTTCGCGTTGCCGTTCGGCCTCGTAGCGCATCTGGCCGGCCAGCGATTGCCGCTCCGCCGAGTCGTAGGCGGCCCGGATTTCCACCGCCGCGTGCGCGGGAAGGCTCGCCAAACGCCTGGCCAGGGCCACGGCTTGGGCGCGCAACTGGCCATCGTCCACGCAGTCCCAGATGAGTCCCCACTGCGCGGCCTGCTCCGCCGGCAGGCGTTCCCCCAGCATCGACATACCCACTGCGCGGGCCCGGCCCACCAGACGTTCCAGGAACCAGGTGGTGCCCAAGTCGGGCACGATGCCCAGCCGTGGCATGAAGGGCAAGTAGAAATACGCCGAGCGCGCGGCCAGCACGATGTCGGCCGCCAAAGCCACGCCGACGCCAGCGCCGGCAGCCGGGCCATTGACGGCGCTCACCACCGGAAAGGGCAGATTGCGCAAGTCTTCGATGAGCCGGTTCGACAACGACTCCATCGCCTCCGCGGCGCGCGCTCCCACGGTTGCGCGCGTATCGGCCTTGCCGCCCATGCCGCTGACGCTGAGGTCGGCGCCCACGCAGAAAGCCCTGCCGGCGCCGGTAAGCACCAGCGCGCCCACCCCGCCTTCCTCGCGAAGCCGGGCCAAGGTGTCGCGCATCGCCCGCTGCATGTGCTCGGTCAGCGGGTTGAGCCGCGCCGGAATGTTGAGACTGAGAATGGCGACATCGCCATCCCGTTCGCACGACACGGGGTCTTTGGGGTCTTGCGGATGACTCATGGCGTTCGTGGAAGAAGACGGTTGGGAATTTCCTGTCAGGAAAAGAGCCTCGGATCAGAGGCGTTCGACAATCGTGACGTTGGCCAGTCCGCCGCCCTCGCACATCGTTTGCAGGCCGTAGCGCGCGCCGCGC
>WRJY01000258.1 GCA_009778355.1 Desulfovibrionaceae bacterium
AAGGCCGCACTCGTCGTTGCGCGTCTTGCCCATGCAGCAGCATGAGCTGCGACGCGCGCCTCGATTGCGGCCTTTGACTGCCTTGCGGGTACCATGAAAATAGTGTGAACAGGCCCTACACTGTTTCATCTTCGTTCATCAGGAAACCGCCATGCTCGCCACACGCTTTTTGCGACCCGTGCTTGCCGCCTTCACGTCATTACTGGCCGCGCTGTCTTGCGCCCACGCCGCGCCGGTGGCGCAGCCGCTGGAATGGCAGGTGGAGGGCCAGAGCTTCCACGGCTATCTGGTCTATGACGATGCCAGCCAGCAGCCGCGCCCCGGCCTGGTCATGGCGCCCGACTGGATGGGCGTGACGCGCGCCGCCATCGACCGCGCCAAGGCGCTGGCCGGCAGCCGCTACGTGATTCTGGTGGCCGACTACTACGGCAAGGGCGCGCAGCCCAAGGACAGCGCCGAGGCCGGCCAGCTTGCCAAACAACTGCGCGGCGGCGACCGCGCCGCCCTGCGCGCGCGCATCCAAGCCGCGGTGGCCGCGCTGCGGGGGCAGGCGGGCCGCGCGCCGGTCGATGCCGGCAAGATCGGCGCTTTCGGTTTCTGCCTGGGCGGCACCACGGTGCTGGAGCTGGCGCGCGCGGGCGACAAGCTGGCCGGCATCGTCACGCTGCACGGCGACCTGTCGGCGGGCCGCCGCGCCGCGCCCGGCTCGGCGCAAACGCCGCTGCTGATCTTGAACGGCGCCGACGACAAATCCGTCACCGCCCAGCATATTGCCGACTTCCAGCAAGAAATGAACGCGGCCGGCGCCGACTGGCAACTGGTCGATTTCAGCGGCGCGGTGCACTGCTTTGCCCTGCCCAACGTTGGCGCCGACCCCGCCAGCAACTGCCGCTACGACGAGCGCACCGCCCGCCGCGCCTACCGCATGATGGATGGTTTTTTTGACGAGGTGTTTGGGCGGTAAGGGGGCGGCTTGGGCAGGGCTCGATGTCGGGTTTTGCCGCGCCTGACCGCAGCCTGCGTAGGCGCAGGCCGAACAGTCTCAATCAACGCCCCGCGCGGCGTACTGCTCGATCAGCAGGCGCTTGTAGAGCTTGCCATTTTCGCGCCGCGGCAGGGCGGGCGCGAAATCGACGCTGCGCGGGCATTTGAGGTGGGACAGATGGGCGCGGCAGTGCTCGATCAGGGCTTGCGCCAATTCCGGCGTTTCGACGATGCCGGGTTCGAGTTCGATCACGGCCTTGACTTCTTCGCCGAATTCGGGGTGCGGCACGCCGATCACGGCCACGTCGCGCACGCCGGGGTAGGTGGCCAGCAGGTTTTCGATTTCCTGCGGGTAGATGTTGACGCCGCCCGACAGAATCAGGTCGGTGCGCCGGCCCGAGAGGAACAGGCAGCCGTCGGCATCGACATGGCCGATGTCGCCGAAGGTGGCGCAGCCGCTGGCGTCGTAGGCGGCGGCGGTTTTGCGCGGGTCGTTGTGGTAGGCAAAGCGCGGCGTGCCCGAAAACCAGATGCGGCCCTGCTCGCCGGGCGGCAGCTCGCGCCCTTCGCCGTCCTTGATGTGGATGACGCCAAGCTGCGCGCGGCCCACCGCGCCGGGCTTGCGCAGCCATTCGGCGCTGTCGATGGCCGTCAGGCCAATGCCTTCGGAGCCGCCGTAGTACTCGTACCAGACGGGGCCCCACCAGTCGATCATGCGGCGCTTGACCTCGGGCGGGCAGGGCGCGGCGGCGTGGATGGCCACCTTCATGCTGGACAGGTCGGCTTGCGCGCGCACCGCGTCGGGCAGCGCCAGCAGGCGGATCATCATGGTCGGCACCCATTGGCTGTGGGTGACGCGGTACTGCGCGATCAGGCGCAGCGCGCGCTCGGCGTCGAAGCGGCTGGCGACGATGCTGCTGCCGCCCCAGTCGATGTTGCGCATGGTGCTGCGCAGTGGCGCGGCGTGGTACAGCGGCGCCATGGTCAGGTACACGGCGTCGGGGCTGAAGTGGAAGAAGTCGCGCCAGACCACGGCGTCGTAGGCGTCCTTGAAGCGGTCGTCCCAGGCCGTGAGCGGGCGCCTGATGCCCTTGGGCCGGCCCGTGGTGCCCGATGAATACAAAAAGTCGCGGCCCACGCGGCGCTCGGGCAATGGCCCGCCGGGGTCAAAGGCGGCCAGCGCCGGCGCCAGCGGCGCGAAGCCGGGCGGGGCGCTGCCTTCGCCAAGCAGGTAGCGCGGCCCGCTCCAGCCCTGCACCAGCGCGGCGGTACGGGGCGTGGCGATGACCAGGCGCGCGCCGCAGTCTTGCAGGATGTAGTCCACCTCGGCGGGGTTCAGGTGCGTGCTGACCGGCGTGTAGTACAGCCCGGCGCGGCGCGCGCCCCAAGCCAGCGCGAACAACTCGGGCTGGTTTTCCAGCAGCAGCGCAATGCCTTCGCCTTCTTGCAGGCCCAGGCCGGTCAGCCACTGCGCCACCTGGCTGGCTCGTTCATGGAGTGCGCGGTAGGTGAGCGCCAGGGTCTGTTCGCCGTCGATCAGGCGCACGGCCACTTTGTCCGGGCAGGTTTGTGCCCAGTGGGCCAGATGGTCGATGAGAGGGGAGGCTTGCATGAGATGTTTGGCTTTTGGATGGGGGGATTTCATTGCCGCGGGTACCCATGCGGCTTTCGTGAGGGCGGCAAGCGGTGAGCTGCTGTTTTCGGGCTCAGGCGTCGGGCGAGGGCAGGGCGCCCAGCGCCGCTTCGATGCTGCGCGCCAGGGTCGCCAGCCGCGGGCCGACGTCGTCGAGCAACTGGCCGGGCTTCAGCTCGAAGCTGGGCACGGTGCAGGTGAAGACGTGGACTTCCTCGGCGTTGGCGGCGGTGCGCAGCGGCGCGGCCACTGCTTCGAGCTGGCGGTGCAGGTCGCCGCGGCTGATGCAAAAGCCCCGCTCGGCCAGGTCGCGCCGGGTTTCGATCATGCGGCCTTGCAGCCAGTCGGCGTGGGCGGCGTCGCGCGCGTGCAGTTGGCGCTGGTAACGCTCGGCCTGATCGGGCGGCAGCGCCGACAGGTAGGCGCGGCCCGATGCGGTGCGCGACAGCGAGATGTGGCTGCCCATGGCCGGGCGCACCGTGGGGCAGTCGCGCGACTGCGCCAGTTCGGTATAGACCAGGTCCAGCCGCAGCCCCAGGCTCAGCGACACCTGGCCGCAGACTTTGTCGGCCAGCGCCTGCATTTGGCCGAAGGCGAGTTGGCGGATCGGGATGCGCGCCAGCAGCGGCTCGGCCAGCCGGGCCAGGCCGGGCGCGGGCACGAAGCGGCCATCGGTTTCCTCGTAGCGCAGCAGGCCGGTTTCGCACAGCGTGGTCACCAGCCGGAACAGCGTGGGCTTGGGCAAACCGGTGGCGGCCATCAGCTCGCGCGCGCTCAACGCCGGCGTTTCGGCGCTGAAGGCTTGCAGGATGTGGATGCCGCGCGCCAAGGCGCCGCTGCCGCGCTGATCCTCGCCGGTGGGGGGAGTTCGGGATGCCGGTGTCATTTTTTGTCCTTCTGGCTGCGATTATGGCGATGAAGATTTGACCTGACAATATTTATTTGAGACAATCATCTCGAATTTAAGGAGACGGCATGTCGGAAGCCTTCATATTTGACGCCATACGCATCCCCCGCGGCAAGGGCAAGCCCGGCGCGGGCGCGCTTTACGAAACCAAGCCCATCGATCTGGTGGTGACGCTGCTGGACGCGCTGCGCGCGCGCCACGATCTGGACCCGTCCCGGGTCGATGACCTCATCATGGGCGTCAGCTCGGCGGTGGGCGACCAGGGCTCGTGCCTGCCGCGCATCGCCGCGCTGTGCGCCGACGGCTGGAGCGAAGTGCCCGGCATGGCCCTGCAACGCTTTTGCGGCGCCGGGCTGGAGGCCGTGAACCAGGCCGCCGAAAAGGTGCGCTCGGGCTGGCACGACCTGATTGCCGCCGGCGGCGTGGAGTCGATGTCGCGCCTGGGCCTGGGCGCCAGCGGCGGGGCGTGGATCTACGACCCCGCCACCAGTCTGAAGATTGCCTACGTGCCGCAGGGCTTCAGCGCCGACATGGTGGCCGCGCTGCACGGGTTCGACCGCCAGGCGGTGGACGCCTACGCGCTGCGCTCGCAGCAACTGGCCGCTGCCGCGCGCCGCGAGGGGCGCTTCGCGCGCTCGCTGGTGCCGGTGCGCGACGCCAACGGCCTGACGGTGCTCGATCACGATGAATACATCCGCGAGGAAACCACGGCGGCGTCGCTGGCCGCGCTCAAGCCCGCCTTCGGCGGCCCGGCGGCGGCGGCCAACGCGCTGGTGGCGCGGCAACGCTACCCGGCGCTGGACCGCATCGAGCCGGTGCACACGGCGGGCAATTCGTCGGGCATCGTCGATGGCGCGGCGCTGTTGCTGGTGGGCAGCGAGCGCGGCGGCGCCAGCGCGGGCCTGAAGCCGCGCGCGCGCATCGTCGGTACAGGGCTGGCCACGATCGACGCCACGCTGATGCTCACCGGCCCCGTACCCGCCACCGAGCGCGCTCTGGCGCGCGCCGGGCTGACGCTGGATCAGATCGACCTGTTCGAGGTCAACGAGGCATTCGCCGCCGTGCCGATGTTCTTTGCAAAGGCGCTGGGCGTGCCGCTGGACAAGATCAACGTCAACGGCGGCTCCATTGCCATGGGCCATCCGATCGGGGCCACCGGCGCCATCATTCTCGGCACCCTGCTCGACGAGTTGGAGCGCCGCCGCCTGCGCTACGGCGTGGCGACGCTGTGCACGGCTGGCGGCATGGGCGTGGCCACCGTCATCGAACGTCTTTGAACCTGAATTCTGGAAACGGCTCCGCCATGCAAGACCCCATCCGCTACGAACGCGCCGCCGACGGCATCGTCACCCTGACTTTCGACGCGCCCGGCCAGAGCGTCAACACCCTGACCGACGCCATGCGCGAATGCTTCGCGCGCTGCGTGGACCGGCTGCACGCCGAAAAGGACACGCTTTCCGGCGTGATCCTCGCGTCGGCCAAAACCACGTTCTTTGCCGGCGGCGATTTGAACCGCCTGTACAAGTTGCAGAGCGCCGACGCGCCGGCGCTGTTCGAGACCACCGAACGCATCAAGCGCACGCTGCGCCGCCTGGAAACCCTGGGCCGGCCCGTGGTGGCGGCCCTGAGCGGCACGGCGCTGGGCGGCGGTTTCGAGATCGCGCTGGCGTGCCACCGCCGCATTGCGCTCGACCAGCCCAAGGCCCTGTTCGGCCTGCCCGAGGCCACCCTGGGCCTGTTGCCCGGCGCCGGCGGCGTGGCGCGCCTGACGCGCCTGCTGGGCCTGGCCGCCGCGCAGCCGTACTTGCAAGACGGCAAGCTGATGTCGCCCGCCGAGGCCATGGCGACGGGCCTGGTGCACGCGCTGGCCGCCACGCCCGAAGATCTGCTGGCGCAGGCCCGCGCCTGGATCGCCGCCAACCCGAACCCCGTCCAGCCCTGGGACGCGCCGGGCTTCGCGCCGCCGGGCGGCGGCGTCGATGCGCCCAAGGTCAAGCAGTGGATATCGACCGCCGCCGCCAACGTGCGCGCCAAGACCAAGGGCTGCTACCCCGCGCCGGAAGCCATCGTCTGCGCCAGCGTCGAGGGTTTGCAGGTGGACTTCGACACCGCCTGCCGCATCGAGACGCGCTACTTCATCGGCCTGGTCACCGGGCCGGTGGCCAAGAACATCATCGGCACCTTCTGGTTCCGCGCCAACGAGATCAAGGCGGGCGCGCAGCGGCCCGCCGACGTGGCCCAGCGCCGCATCCGCACCCTGGCCGTGCTCGGCGCGGGCATGATGGGCCGGGGCATTGCCTACGTGGCGGCGCAGCGCGGCATCGAGGTCTGGATCAAGGACGCCAGCGTCGAACTGGCGCGCGGCGCGGTCACCGCCGCCGGCCAGTTGCTGGCCAAGCGCGTGAGCGCGGGCGAGATCGACGACGCCCGCCGCCAGCAGGTGCTGGCGCTGATGCACCCGGTGGATCGCTACGAGGAACTGGCCCACGTGGACATGGTCATCGAGGCCGTGCCCGAAAAACCCGCGCTCAAGGACGAGGTCACGCGCGCGCTCCAGCCGCTGCTGGGCGAAAGCGCCATCTGGGCCTCCAACACATCGACCCTGCCCATCACCGGGCTGGCGCGCTCGTCGGGCCAGCCAGGACGCTTCATCGGCACGCATTTCTTCTCGCCCGTGCACCGTATGCAACTGGTCGAAGTCATCAAGGGCAAGGACGCCACGCCCGAGACGCTGGCCGAAACGCTGGACGTGGTGATGCAACTGGGCAAGACGCCCATCGTCGTCAACGACAGCCGGGGTTTTTTCACCAGCCGCGTGTTCAGCACCTTTACGCGCGAAGGCGTGGCAATGCTCGGCGAGGGGCAGGAGCCGGCCTCCATCGAAGCCGCTGCGCTGCTGGCGGGCTTTCCGGTCGGGCCGCTGGCGGTGCTCGACGAGGTGAGTCTTTCGCTGTCGTACAACAACCGGCTCGAAACCCTCAAGGCTCATGCCGCCGAAGGCCATCCGCTGCCGCCGCACGGCGCCGACGCGGTGATGGAGCGCATGTTGGACGAGTTCCAGCGCAAGGGCCGCGCGGCGGGCGGCGGCTTTTACGACTACCCGGCTGATGGCTCCAAACGCTTGTGGCCCGGCCTGGCCCGGCACTTCGTCAAGCCTGCCGCGCAGATGCCCCAGGACGACGTGCGCGACCGCCTGTTGTTTTGCATGGCCATCGAATCGGTTCGCATCCTGCAAGAAGGCGTGCTCGACAGCGCGGGCGACGGCAACATCGGCTCGGTGCTGGGCATCGGCTTTCCGCGCTGGACCGGGGGCGTGTTCCAGTTCCTGAACCAGTACGGCCTGGAGCGCGCCGTGCGCCGCGCCGAGTACCTGGCCAGCCGCTACGACGCGCGCTTCGCGCCCCCGCAACTGCTGCGCGACAAGGCCGCGAGCGGGCAGGCGTTTTGACGCCGCCCGGCGCACATTGTCTGAAATTTTTCGAGGGAGGCATTTCATGGCCCGATTCAAGCGCCTGCTCGCTGCCGCCATCCTGCTGGCGGCGGCGCAACTGAGCCTGGCCGGCGAGTACCCCGCGCGCCCCATCAAGATGGTGGTGCCTTACGGGGCCGGCGGCACCATCGACCTGATCGCCCGCATGCTGAGCCCCAGGCTGAACGAATTGCTGGGTCAGCCCGTGGTGGTGGAAAACCGTCCGGGCGGCGGCACCACCATCGGCGCCGCCCAGGTGGCGCGCGCCGCGCCCGACGGCTACACGGTGTTTCTGGGCTCCAACGCCGCCTTCACCATCAGCCCGCAGATCATGAAAGTGCCCTACGACCCCGTGGCGTCGCTGACGGCGGTCGGCATGGTGTCGTCGTTTCCCAACCTCATCCTGGTCAAGCCCGACTCGCCCTTGAAAAGCCTGGACGACGCGGTGCGCGCCGCCCGCGCCCAGCCAGACAAACTGAGCTACGCATCGTTTGGCATCGGCAGCACGGCCCAGCTCTCCGGCGAGGCCATCAAGGTCGCCGCCGATTTGCAGATTGCCGAAGTGCCCTACAAGAGCGGGGCCGAATGCGTGCAGGCCGTGCTCGGCGGCGAAGTGGCGTTCGGCTTCGACACCGTCATCGGCTCGGTGCAGCGCGTCAAGCAAGGCCAGGTGCGCGCGCTGGCCGTGACCTCGGCCCAGCGCCACCCCGACTTGCCGCAGGTGCCGTCGGTCGTCGAGGCGGGCTTTCCCGGCGCCGAGGTCACGGCCTGGATCGCGCTGTTCGTGCCCGCCAACACGCCGCCCGACGTGCAGCGCAAGCTCGCCCAGGCGTTGCAGCAGGCGCTGGCCGACGCGCGGACGCAGCAGAAATTGGCCGGCCTGGGCGTCGAAGTCGCCAAGCTCGACGGCCCGGCCACCATGTCGCTGCTGCGGCAGGAATACGTGCGCTTCGGCAAGCTGGTGGAAAAGGCCCATATCCGCGCCCAGTGAGGGCGGCGGCTCATCGCTCCTTGTCCGCGGTTGCGGCGGCGCTGGCCGGCGAGCGCAAGAAGGCCCGCACCGAGACGTTTTTTCTGGCCCGGCATGCCGGCTTCCGGCTGGGCGCGTTCCCGGCCTTTGTCCCGCTGCACATGTGACTGGACTTCTACCCGCCCGACCACCGCGCGAGGGATGACGACGGCTTCGTGGCCGCTTTCAAGGCCGCTCGCGACGGCATTGCCGACGCGCTGGGCGTGGATGACTCGCGCTTTGTCTGCCACCCGCTGGTGCGCTCCGATGTACGCAAGGGAGGCGAGGTGGTGGTCAAGATCACGCAGGGGCCGCAATGAGTCTGTCCGTCGTGCTCTACAACCCTCAGCAGGGCCGCCAGGCGCTGGCCGGGCTGCTCTGGCCGCGCGCCAAAGACCTGCGGCCTCATGGGCTACAGCCAGGCCGCCCACCCCAATACGGGCAAGGGCATGGGCACGAAGACCGATGACCGGCTGTGCTTTCCGCTGTGCGCCGACAGGCCAGGGGTGAGCGGCTGCCATTCGCGGTTTGACCAGGGCGCCATGTTCACCAAGGCCGCCCGCCGCGTCATGGAGCGCGTTTGGGCCGAAAAAACGCGGGCGCGCATCGAGACGGAGCGGAACCTCGAAGGGACAAGACCATGATGTACCGTGTTCCTGACCGTATCCACCACGAACTGCTGAACTGGTCGCGCTGGTGCTGGCTGGGAGACTGGCCGCACCCGCTGCCGCCGGTGCGCTGCGCATCGGCGGAAGGGCAGTACCGCGCGCCGCCGGAGTTCGACGACGAGGTGGCGGGCGCGCCGGCGCCGATCCGCATTCAGCCCAACGAGCGCAACGCGCGCCTGGTGCAACAGGCCTGGGCCGCGCTGCATGAAAAGCCCCGGCGGGTGCTCAAGGCCGAATACCCGGCCTATTGCGGGTCAAGGACGCAAGCGGCGCGGGCACTGCTGATGACGATCAGAGAGTACGAGACGCACCTGCGCTACGCGGTGAACCAGGTGGAGGCAAAATTTGCTGTATGTGCGTGAGATTACGGAGTTGATGGCGGCGTATCCGGGGCGCGAGTTCAGGATGGCGGAGATAGTGAACCTAGAAACGGCAGTTGACCGCTTGCAATCTTCATGAGAACCGCATGGATATTGACTTTTGCGACTTCGATGAAGCTCACCGCTTTGGTGAGAGCGCTACGCGCTCGCCAGCACCGCGCTCGGC